>CABUBS010000028.1 GCA_902489855.1 uncultured Collinsella sp. | reverse complement strand
CGGCTTTCGCCTTCTCGTAGGCGGCGCTGGCGGCTGCGGCCTTCGCATCCGCCGCGTCCTTGTTCTGCTGGGCTGCAGTGAGGACGGCATCGGCGGAATCCTTTGCAGACTGGGCCGCAACCAGCTTGGACTGGGCATCGGCAAGCGTCGCGTTGGCGTTGGCGAGATTGACCTGTGCCCTGTCCACGGCAGCCTGGGCGTCGCGCACGGCCTGCTCGGCGGCGCTGATTGCCTCCGGGGTGGCGCCTACGGCATCGGCCTTGGCTTTATCGAGGGCATCCTTGGCATCCTGGGCCGCCTTGAGGGCGGACTGGTACGCCTCGTCCTTCTCGGATGCATCCGCCTTGGCGTCTGCGAGACCCGCCTTCGCCTGCTCGAGGTCCTTGCCGGCGGCATCGGCGGCGTCCTTGCCCTCCGCGACCTGGCGGGCGTACTCGTCCATCGCCGCACGGTCGGCTGCCGTGCCGGCGCTGACTGCCGAATCGTAGGATGCCTTGGCCTGGTCGCGGGCGGAAGCCGCCTCGTTGTAGGGACCGGCGGCCTCGTCGTAGGATGCCTTGGCGGCGTCCTCCTTCGCCTTCGCCTCGTCGACCGCCTTCTGCAGGTCCGCGATGGTCTGTGCGGCGGATTTCGCGCCGGCACCGGATGCCGCGCCGGCGTGGGCGGCGATCGGCGACATCACGGCGGGGTGCTGCGTGCCCCCGTCACCGGTCTGGGCGAATGCCGCGAACGGTGAGATGAGGCTCGACCCGGTCATGGCGGCCATGGTCGCCGCGGTGACGGTCAGACGCGCAATCCCCTTCGGAGTGTGAATCTTTTTGCTTGGCAGTGCGGCGAAGTGGTCGCCGCCGGCAGCGAAGTGCTTTCCCTGAGTCATTGCCATTCCATTCCTTTTCCGTTCCCTATCCGACTAGGTATCAGAGCTCTTTCCAATAAAGGTAATTATGCTCCTCATCTGGGATTGTTGTATATAGTCCGTTGGCATTTATACAACAATCCATGACTCTTTTTGTCATGGATATCTCGCCACTACAACGATCCTTTGGTCTACGCTGCAAAGAACTCAGATCAAAGTTTGGTTACTCACAAGAGCAATTTGCGAACCGTATCGACATGGACAGGTCTTACTACGCCTCGATAGAGGTCGGACGAAGAAATGTCAGTCTTTCCAACATCTGTAAAATTGCCAATGGATTCAACATGTCAATCGCTGCACTTATGACTGGTGTCACCGATATAACGGATTAGTCTATCAATCAGCGAACGCAGTGAGCGTATCAATCGACGGCGTAGCCGGCGGCAAGGTCACGGCACGTGACCGCGCAGCGAGCTTTGCGAGCGAAGGGGACGGCATCGCCGTCCCTATTTCTTTATAGTATATTTCTCTATTAATTGGTTTCACCAAAATGGGTATAGCACAAGCTTCTGAACAGGCGTTTTATCAAAGAATTCGAAGCTACCGAATCATCAAAATGGTGAAATAATTTACCCAAAAGGGGGAAGCGCTTCACCAAAATGGAACCGACTGACAGCTGTTGAAAACTTTTATCCCCAAAATGGTGATTTCCTGTTTTCAGTGGAAAACTCGGGAAGTCATAATATTTACTTACCAGATTTACAAACGGAAGCGGTTCTTAGCCCCAAAACCAGAACAGGTCAGAAGCAAAAATAACTCCTGACCTGCGATTTTCCTGGTGCCCCCGGGCGGATTCGAACCGTCGACACCCGCTTTAGGAGAGCGGTGCTCTATCCCCTGAGCTACGGAGGCATGTTGTACTAGTGTAGCAGATTTACGCCGTTGTAATACAGCGTATAGCCACTCTTCGAAGTTGCAGTGGAACAGCCCTCCGGAAAGTGTGTCCCACTATCCAGGCAAATTCTGGGTCAAACTTTCCCAATGGGACCTCGCTGGAAACTGTGTCCCAGAATTTCGGCTCGAAACGGGACACAGTTTCCCAAACGACCCCGTTCCGGAAACTACATCCCGGAATCGGCGCTCGAACTGGGATGCACTTTCCCGATCGAGCCCCATGGGAAACTGCGTCCCACTTGGGGGGCGCTCTTTAATGACTAGTTACCTTTGTGGAAAAGGTTTTTGATAACGGAGGGGATGCTCTTGGCGCCCTTAGCGGTCACGTCGATAAAGTCGGGCGAACGCACGAGCTTATCCTCGTCGACGTACTTGCGGACCGCACGAAGCGTCTCTTTGTCGTCGCGCGTCGAAAACGTAAAGTGACCGTTGTCCTTGGTGAAGATGGCAAAACGCGTAATCTTCTTGGTGCCGCGCAAAACCTCGGCGGCAATATAGTCGACCTCGTCCCACGGGATTTGAATATAATCCTCGGGATTGCGCTCGTTATAGTACTCGAACGCCTTATTGCCCACCATCACGTTACCGTGGCTGGTAAGCCCCATCAGGCAGGTTGCCGGCGTTGCCAGATCGACCTTGCTGTTCTGAGATTGCGCCATACGCGCCTCGCCCTCCAATAAAAACAATCGGACCGCATCCAGTGTACCCACCGGGTGCGGTCCGTTTCAATGGCTCAAAAGCCCTTACCTAGCAACTCTCGGTCTTAAGCCGAAGCGTGCTTACATGAAGCCGCAGAAGCGACCGATGATGCCGACGGCGAAGAGAGCCAGGATGATGACGATCGGGCTAACCTTCTTCTTGAGGAGCTTGCAGACCAGCAGGGTCAGGCACACGGCGGCAAGGCCGGGGATGAGCTGATCGAGGTTACCCTGGAGCGTGGTGACCTTCATCTGATCAAGGGCGGTAGCACCGACGGAGTTGTACATCGTCAGCGCTTCCTTGATACCCTCGGAACCGGAGGGCAGGCTAGCCCAGTCGATAAAGGCGCCAGCAGACTGCTTGACCGTGGAGACGATCGGGGTGAAGGAAATGGACACCCAGCGCTCGACCAGGGCGCCGATGATGAACATACCCAGGATGGAAGCGCCCTCGGTGACCTTGCCCATCAGACCGCCGGAGAGGTCCTTGGCGATAGAGGAGCCGACCTTGTAGCCAAACTCCTGTGTGTACCACAGGAAAGCGTAACGGATGATGTTCCACGCGAAGAAGAACAGCAGCGGACCGACGATGCTGCCGGACATGGCCAGGGAAGCGCCCAGAGCGCCCAGAATCGGGCGAAGGGTGAACCAGAAGACGGGGTCACCGACGCCGGCGAGCGGGCCCATCATACCGACCTTGACGCCCTGGATGGCGACGTCATCGATCGGAGCACCGTTGGCGCGCTCCTCCTCGAGGGCGAGGGTAACGCCAATGACGGGGGCGGAAACATAGGGGTGGGTGTTATAGAACTCCAGGTGGCGCTTAAGAGCGGCAATCTGGTCATCCTTGCTGGTGTAGAGCTTCTTGATCGCAGGGATCATTGCGAAGCACCAGCCGCCGTTCTGCATACGCTCGTAGTTCCACGAGCCCTGAAGGAACTGATGACGGAAGCAAACCTTCTTACGGTCAGCCTTGGTGAGCTGAATCTTGTTCTCTGCCATATGTATCACTCCCCTCCTACTCGTAATCGTTCAGAATGTCGCCGAGCGGGTCGCCGGAGCCACCGCCCATGCCGCCACCCTGCTTGGCCAGATCCTTAAGGCCAAGGTAGATGAGGGCAAGGGAGATGCCGATGAGGCCAAGGGCGATCAGCGTGAGCTGAGGGATGGCAGCAAGGACAAAGCCGAGGATAAAGAACGGCCAGGTCTCCTTGGTGGCCATCATGTTGATGACCATGGCGTAACCGACGGAAGCGACCATGCCGCCGCCGACGGCCATGCCGCCGGACAGCCAGTCGGGCATAGCGTTAAGCGCGTTGGTAACAGCCTCGGCCGGGATGACGCACAGAAGTACTGCCGGGATGGCGATACGAAGGCCCTGCATGAGGATGGCAGCGTACTGCCAGCGCTCGATGCCGGAGAAGTCGCCCTTCTCGGCGCAACCGTCCATGGCGTGAGCGATAGCGGTAGCAATGGTACGGCAGATCATGGTCAGGAACAGACCAGCGACCGACAGCGGGACGGCGACGGCGATGGCCGCGGTAACGGCCTTGGCCGAATCAGTGGCGCCGCCGTTGAGGGCGAGCACCATGATGATCGAAGAAGCGACCGAGGCCAGAGCGGCGTCAGGCGCGACGGCGGCGCCGACGTTAGCCCAGCCAAGGGCCATCATCTGGAGCGAACCGCCCAGGAGGATGCCCTCCTGAAGGTGACCGGTTACGAGACCGATAAGCGTGCATGCCACGAGCGGCTGATGGAACTGGAACTCATCCAGAATGCCTTCCATACCGGCAAGCAACGCGACAATCGCAACAAGCAGAATAGTGATTGCAGACATGTATCGGACCCTCCTTTACTATGCTTGAGCGGCCAGTTCGGCCTTAGCTTTCTTCAACATGGCGTCGAGATCCTCGGAGGCATCCGAAGGAACCTTGCGGACCTCGAACTTGACGCCCTTGGCCTTGAGGGCCTCGAGGGTCTTAACGTCGTCATCGCCCATAGCGACGGCGTTGGTGACGACGACCTTGCCCTTGGAGTGAGCCATGGAACCGATGTTGACTTCCTTGATGTCGACGCCGGCCTCGATGGCCTTGAGCAGATCCTGCGGGTTCTCGAAGAGCAGCATGGCCTTGGTGTCACCAAAACGCGTGTCCTTGACGACCTCGGCCATCTTCTTGATGGGCACGACGTTGGCATGGACTCCCGGAGGGGCAGCCTGCTCGATCATGGTCTTGCGGAGCTCGTCGTGAGCAACGCCGTCGGAAACCACGATGATGCGGTTGGGGTTGATCTGCTTGGTCCACGTGGTGGCCACCTGACCATGCAGCAGACGGGTGTCGATACGGACATGGGCAATCTTGATGTGCCCGTCGCCGATGACCGTTCCCGGAGGGATGGCGCCTGCAGGAGCAGCGGCGGCCGCAGCCGGCTTCTTCTCCTCGGGCTCCAGAGACTCGGGCTTGACGCGCACGCCAGCCTTAGCCTCAGTCACGAGATGTTTTGCGATCGCATGTGCAGTGTTCTTTGCGTCAAAGCGCTGCGAATATGCCTCGATGAGCATAGGCAGGTTGACACCGGTGACGATAGCCCAGGAATCGTGGCCCTCGATGAGCCCGCTGATCTGGTTGAACGGCGTGCCGCCCCACAGATCAACGAGGAAGAGCACCTGCTCCTGGTCCTCGAAGGAAGCGACTGCTTCCTCGACCTTGGCACGGAAATCGTCGGGGCCCATGCTCGGCTCGAGCGAGACCACGGCAACAGACGGCTGATCGCCAAAGACCATCGAGCCCGTCTGCTTGATTCCAGCTGCCAAGTCCCCGTGGCTAGCAAGAACAATACTTACCATCACATAACCTCCTTTTTGTCTACGTATTTCCTACACGACATGAAAGGAGTATACCTGTTTGGATTGTGGAATTATAGCTAAATTCGCAAAAGGTTGGATTATTTGTTTAAACGTCTAAGTTTGTTACAAATTGATTACGTTGCTGGCTTATAGCTCATTGCCTGCTAAAACGTGATTTGCTGATTGTTTTCAAAGACATATAAAGGTGCACCGTTCGTTAAGACCGCTTTTAGGTGAATCCCAATGCGTCTGCGTGCCACCATTTTGTTTAAACAGACATGACTTGACTAACCGAAGCAAATATGTTTAGAACTCTAGCCCATGTAGACATTAGATGTTAGGCGATGTGGAGAGGGTTGGCGGCGTCGACGGCATCGGGGGCGTCGGAGAGGCCGTCAGGAGCAGCGTCTGCCGGGTCCTCGTCGGGGGTCTCGATCTGTTTGATCATGACCTCCTGGCCCTGCAGCAGGTATGTTTCACCGCTGCCGCAATGGGGGCAAGTCTTGCCGTGCTCGACCGTCGCGTAGTCGCGGCCGCACGCCTCGCAATGCGTCACGGCCTCGACAGGCTCCACGATAAGCTCCGCGCCCTGCGTGATAGGCTTTTTATCCGCCGCCCAGCGCCAAGCGTCGAGTAGTAGATCGGGGACGACGCCCGAGACCTCGCCCAGCAGCAGCGTGACGCTCGAAACGCGACGCACGCCATGAGCGCGCGCCACATTCTCAACATCGCGAATGATGTGGTAAACGATTCCCAATTCATGCAAGGTAGAAACCTTTCAACAACGGTTGATGCGATGTCAGCCAAACGTCAGCGAGCGGCGATCCAGGTGCCCCAGGTTGCCCCGAAACAAGGCGTCCGCTGGGCTTTTGCCCGCGGCGCCGAAGTTGAGGGGCAAGATGGGGTGCTTGGGCGCCGCGCAGCGTCGGCAGTGCCGCCGTTCGTTAGAACGGCGGAACCTCATTACTTGCGACCGAACTTAATCTTGATGGCGCGCTTGAGCGCGTACTTGCCCAGGCTTGGGAGCTTTTGCTCGTATTTGACCATCGTGGAGCACTCGGGGCGGTCGCGATCCAGATGGATGGCGTCGAACGCGCACTTGGTGGTGCACAGGCCGCAGCCGATGCACTTGTTGGGGTCGACGATCGAGGCGCCGCAGCCCAGGCAGCGGGCGGTCTCGGCGCGCACCTGCTCCTCGGTAAAGGTCTCAACATACTCGCTAAACGGCGCAGCCTTCTCGCGTTCGCGGTCCACATGCGCAACCTCGCGGCTCGCGTTGTCGTAGCTCTCGAGCACAACGTCGTCGCGATCGAGCGCGGTGTAGCGGCGCTGATTGCGGCCGATGGTGAGCGTGGAGCCCGGCTGCACAAAGCGATGGATGGACACCGCGGCCTCGTGGCCGGCGGCGATAGCGTCGATGGCAAAGCTGGGGCCGGTGTAGACGTCGCCGCCCACAAAGATGTCTGGCTCGGCGGTCTGGTAGGTCTGGGGATCGGCAAGGGCACCCTGGCCGCGGCCGAGCTCCACCTTGGAGCCAGCCAGCAGGTCGCCCCACACAATGGACTGGCCGATGGACATGACCACGCGGTCGGCATCGACGCGGCGCAGGTCGTTCTCGTCGTACTCGGGCGCAAAACGGCCCTCGTCGTCAAAAACACGCGTGCAGCGCTTGAAGGTGATGCCGCACACACGACCGGCCTCGTCCAGGTGAACTTCCTTGGGGCCCCAACCGCAGCTGATGTGCGCGCCGTCCTCAACGGCCTCGCGACGCTCCTCCTCGTTGGCGGGCATCTGGGCCTCGCTCTCCAGGCAGAACATCTCAACGTGCTCGGAACCCAGACGGCAGGCGTTGCGGGCAACGTCGATGGCCACGTTGCCGCCGCCCACCACAATGGTGCGGCCGGACAGGGTATCGATCTTGCCGCTGTTAACCTCGCGAAGGAAGTCGACGGCCACGGTCACGTCCTCGGCATCCTCGCCCGGAATACCGGCAAGGCGGCCGCCCTGGCAGCCGATGGCCACGTAAAAGGCCTTAAAGCCCTGCGCGCGCAGCTCGTCGAGCGTCACATCGCGACCGACCTCAACGCCATAGCGGAACTCGGCACCCATCAGGCGAATGACCTCGACCTCGGCCTCGATAACATCCTTCTGCAGCTTAAAGCTGGGAATGCCGTAGGTGAGCATGCCGCCCGGGCGCTCGTTCTTCTCGAACACGACGGGCTTGTAGCCCTTCTCGGCCAGGTAGAAAGCGCAGGACAGGCCGGCCGGACCGGCACCGATGATGGCGATCTTCTGATCGAAACCGCCAGCGCGCGTCGGCGTCACCACGGGCGGGACATAGCGGGTCGCGGCATCCAGATCGCGCTGAGCGATGAACTTCTTGACCTCGTCGATAGCCACGGCGGCGTCCACACGGCCGCGAGTGCAGGCATCCTCACAGCGGCGGTTGCACACACGGCCGCAGATAGCGGGCAGCGGGTTCTCGCGCTTGATGAGCGCCAGCGCCTCGTCATAGCGACCCTGAGCCGCGAGCTTCAAATAGCCCTGAACGGCGACATGCGCGGGGCAAGCCGTCTTGCAGGGCGCGGTGCCGGACTCATGCGTCTCGATGCGGTTGTCGTTGCGGTAGTTGGGCGACCACTTGGTGTGGTCCCACTTGGTAGCGTCGGGCAGCTCCTGGCGCGGATACTCGGGCACGCGGCCGCCGGCCTTTTTGCTGCAGAGCTTCTGGCCCAGTTTGGCGGCGCCGGCCGGACACACCTCAACGCAGCGACCGCAGGCCACGCACTTGTCCTTCTCGACCTTGGCGACATAGGCCGAGCGCGACAGGTTGGGCGTGTTGAACAGCTGCGAAGTGCGCAGGGCATAGCACACGTTGACGTTGCAGTTGCAGATGGCGAAGATCTTGTTCTCGCCGTCGATGTTGGTGATCTGGTGCACAAAGCCGTTGTCCTCGGCCTGGCGCAGGATGTCGTAAACCTCGTCGCGCGTTACATAATGGCCGCGGTCGGTCTCGACCACGTAGTCGGCCATATCGCCCACGGCGATGCACCAATCGGCCGGGTCGTCGGCGCAGCCCTCACCCATCACGCGACGGCTCGCGCGGCAGCTGCAGGTGCTAGCGGCATATTTGCCATCGTATTTGTCGAGCCAATGCTCAATATGCTCGATCGGCACCGAGGTGCTCGCGGCGTCGATAGCCTTCTCGACCGGAATGACATGCATGCCGATGCCGGCGCCTCCGGGCGGCACCATCGGCGTGGCCTTGGACAGCGGTCCCTTGGACGCCTGCTCAAAGAACTTGGCATAGACCGGGTGCTCCTCGAGCTGGCTCACGCGCATGTTGAGAAACTCAGCGGAACCCGGCACCAGCATGGGCAGCACCCACTGCTTGGCGCGCTCGGGGTTTTCCCAGTTGTACTCGAGCAGACCCGTGTAGCTCATGTCGTCGAGCATCTTCTCGATATCGGCTTCGGGCATGCCGGTGAGCTTGACCATCTCGGGCAGCGTATAGGGACGGCGCATCTTCATCTTGCAGAGCACTTCGGCCTGCTCGTCGGTTGCGGCCTCGGCAAACGACCAGTACTCGTAGCCCAGCAGCTCATCGCGATGCAGCAGACGGTTGGTGCAGTGCTCGCACAGCTTGACGATGGCCTCGCGCGGGTGCTCCGGCAGTGGCGGCACAAACTCGGCGCCGATATCGGGCTCGGTGTAGCTAATTCCCGGTCCGTTGAGAATCATGGTTGTCCCTTCTCTTGCCGCAGCCTGGCGAGACCGCGGCGCCCCTCTTTTTTTTGCAGGCTGGGCATGCCCCCATGCCGTTCACCCACCATTGTTGACATTGTGTCAAAAATAGTATTGACGAACCGTCAACAATATTCAAGACTGTTAGGCGAACGGTTGGGCAGAAACGGATGAAAGGCGGCAAAAACATGAGCGACGTTTGCGCAGATACCACCGTAGTCGATGCCGCCCCCGGGGCCGATGCCTCGGTGCCCGACGGCGCCGCCAAGCGCCTGACGGGTGACGAGCGCCGTCGCGAGATCCTAGCGGCCGTGCGTGCCGTAAGCTCCGAGCTGGGTGTGTCCCATCTTTCGGTTTCGGCCGTAACCAAACAAGCCGGCTGTACGCGCTCGCTGTTCTACCACTACTTTGCCGACATGGACGCCGCCGTGGCCGCCGTCATGGACGAGGCAATCGATGGCTTTATCGACGAGCTCGAGCAATGGAACGCCAGCCGCACCGTGGGCGACATCGAGGGTGCGCTCGACAGCGTCGCCCCGCTTTTTAAGCGCTTGGTTGTGAACGGGCGCGAACTGCCCGGCACGCTCACCTCGAACAGTGGCGCGCTCTTTGGCGGCTTTCTGCACAACGTGGTCCAGCGCGTTGCGCGCTACATTTGCGACACCACCGTGGTGGACTTTGTCGCCCATCACGACCTGCGCATCGACCATGTCTACGAGACGTTCTACACCCTCATCATGGGACTTTTGATGTATATCCGTACGCACCCCGATGTGCCTGACGAGACGGTTAAAGAGATTATCGCCTCGACGCTGCATATTGAGGGCTACACCGCTAAGTATCCCGAGCGCAAGCCCAGGAACTAGCACTACCTGGCCAAATTGCCCGCGATTGGAAGAGGGGCCGCGGGCTCATGAAAGGAGAGCAGCATGCTGTTCGATGTTTGGGGTAGCGATACCCTTATCCACTGGCTCGGCTGGGCCATGGTTTTTATTGGCCTGATCGTGCTCAACGAGGTCGGCCGACGCACCAAGCTGGGCGCCGCCATTATCTTTGGCGCGGCTCCGCTTGCCATGACCATCTACTGCATCGCCATCGCCGTCGGCGTTTCGCAGGGTGCCGAGTGGGCGCTCACCAACCCCACCCACGTGTACCAGAACAGCTGGTTCCACTACGCCAAGGTGTACGCGGCGCTCGCCGGCTGCTGGGGCTTCATTGCCATCAAGTACCAGTGGGGCAAGATCGGCAAGGCGCACTGGTTCCGCGCATGGCCGTTTGTGATCGTCGCCATCAACATCATGATCGCCGTCGTGTCCGACTTTGAGAGCGCCTATCACTTCTTTGTCCTGGGCGAGACCACCTGGGTCACTTCCGAGGGCGCCACGCAGTTGGCCGGCTGGAACAACGTGTTCAACGGCATCGCCGGCATCATCAACATCTTCTGCATGACCGGTTGGTGGAGCGTCTACGCCTCCGAGGACAAGACCGACATGCTGTGGCCCGACATGACCTGGGTCTACATCATCGCCTACGATATCTGGAACTTCTGCTACACCTACAACTGCCTGCCCACCCACTCCTGGTTCTGCGGCTTTGCGCTGCTGCTGGCCCCCACCGTGGCGGCCTTTATCTGGAACAAGGGCGGCTGGATCCAGAACCGTGCCTTTACCCTGGCCATTTGGTGCATGTTCGCCCAGGTGTTCCCCTACTTCCAGGAGGAGTCCATCTTTGTGACGCACTCCACGCTCGACGCAGGCGCCGCCACCGCGGTTTCGGTTGTCGCGCTGATCGCCAACATCGCCGCCATCATCTACATCGCCTACCGCGCCAAGAAGCTCGGCCGCAACCCCTACAAGCAGGATGTTTTTGAGGGCACCAGCGATTGGGAGAAGGCCACCGCTCGCCGCGCCAAGGTGGACTACGCTCACGCCGAGTAACGTGTCGATCGTCATGGATGCCTGGGGCTAGGCCTACTTGTCAGGCGTTTTACCCCCATGCCTCGTAGAGCCCCCGGAAAGCGTTTCGTTCGCTTTCCGGGGGCTTTTTGCTGTCGCACGCGCGTTCAGAACATACCGCACCGATAAAATCGGATTTCCAATCGCATGGCAGCTCTATATGGCCCCGTTTTTGGGTACATTGTTGAGCCGATATCGAACTTGGGGGATGTATGAGTGACGAGACATGCGGCCGCGAGGATGCGGCACAAGATGCCCAGGCGTGCGCCGAGGCCTTGGAGAGCCTTGACCAAGTCGCGGTGGGAGACATCGCGCTTGACGAGGAATTCGACGACACGCAGGACAATGCGCCGGGCGAGGAAGTCGACGGCGCGATTGAGCTCGATGAGGACGAAAGCAATATCGAGCGCGCCCAGGACGAAGCCCGCATTGAGGATGCCGAAGTTGAGGGCGCGGACGAAGCCGAAGCCGAGGGGCAGTCGGAATCCGACACAAGCGAGGCGACCATGCTGCTCAGCGACGTGCCAGCCGATGATTCGCTGACGCGTGAGCTCCCCGGCCTGGGTTCTGCGCCGGCTGTCGACGAGACCGTCGCCATGGGCGATATCCCCCTGCCGTCCGTTCCCTCAGCACGCGAAGCCCAAGATCGCCGTCGCAAGATGTCTCCCAGGCGTCGCAATTTAATGATTGCCGGCGTCGTGGCGATCGCGCTGGTCGCCGGTGGGGCAGGATATGCCGCGTGGAACGGATACCGGCAAGAGCAGGCCGCCACTGTTGCTGCGAATGCGCATACCATGATGTCGGTGCGAATCGGCGTACGTGCCGCGGGGCTCGACTGCTCGACCGGCTCTAAGATTCCCGTGCAGGTGAGCGGTCAGGATTCCGATGGCTCTTCTGTGAGCGAAACGCTCTACGTGGACGAGCATGGCCGCGGCATCAAGCTGCTGCCTGGCGACTACACGCTCTCCATCGCTGCCTCCCCCATCGCGGCCGACGGCACCATCTACACCATCCCAACAACCAAGGCCCAGGTTACGGTAAAGAGTGACGGGCAGGACCTGCGCGACCAGGCCAGCTTTACGTTCAAGGTGCCCGCGTCCGATACGGTGACCGATGACCAGATTGACGCCGCCGCCAAGTATGCCGAGGAGGGCGGGGTGAGCTCCGCCGCGGTCGCCAAGGTGTTGCAGCAGGCGGCGACCACGCGCCGCGACGCTGCCGTTAGCGCCGTAAGCGCACGCGAGGCGCAGGCCGCCCGCGACGCCGACGCTCGGCATAAAGCAACCGACCTGTATCAGCTCGATATTCCCGTTGAGTGGTATGGCAAGGTCGCGACGTGGCAAAACGGCAACACGCTGTGCATTTATCTGGCGGGCGATACCAATACGCCGCTCGTGACGCTTGTCACCGTGCGCGACGGCGAGAGCTTTACGCCCGACGACGGCGATACGGTTTTGGGAGCGGCCAACCTGGGCAACGGCTACACCGTCTACGCGAGCGGCCCCGTCTATCCGTACGTGGTGGCGCAGACCATCAACGGGCGCACGCAGGACCCCGTATCGACTTATCCCATGGACCAGGCGATTGAGTTGGTCGAGCTCACGACCGGCAACCGCTATACCTACAGCCAGATCAAGAACGTGCTGGTCGGCAAGGACGGCAAGGCTGACGCCGCGACCAAGCTCGAGTGCGACTACCTCGCCCAGATTCTGCTGCCCAGCATCAAGGCTCAGGACTAGCCTGGCGCAGCAAGGTGCTCCCCAACCGTGATGAAGGAGCCAGGAAGTCCTGACCCCACAGGTCCATAGATGATTAGGCAAGGAGCCACTTCCATGCGGGCGTAACGTGTACCACACCGTGCTCGCATGGAATATCGGTCTGTTCATCCATGGTAACGATTGCCGACTCGCCAAGATCAAACTGGGCCATCGAGGCATCAAGCGCGGCAATTTCGCGCTCGCGCGTTTTCTCACTTGCCATATCCGTACTCACCTGAATCAGGCTATAAGCCCGCATGAGAAGCGCGTCCCCAGCCACAAAATCCACCTCGTGGCTTTTATTCTTCTCTTTGATCAGCAGGCGACAGACCGAACCGGCCCGTACCGCGGGAGTCCTTCTTCTTAGCGCATTGAACACTGCGGTCTCGAGCCTCTGGCCCTGGTCCAATGCCGATGCGGGAGAGAATGCTCCGAACATCGCAGGGTCGACAGCGTAGACCTTAGACGCAGACCGCATGTTATTTGCCAGTGAACGCGTGAACTCCGGCACAGAAAATAACAGGTAGGCGTCCTCATAATACTCAAGTAAATCGCTGAGCGAATTACGACTGACGGGTATCTGTCTGCTCTTGAACTCGTTGTACACTTTGTTCACTGACAGCTCTCGTCCCGAAGATGCCATACACCGCGTCAAGAACAGCGATGCCAGGCGAGGGTTCTTGACGTCGTAACGTTCAACGACGTCCATGGCGACCGTTCGCGAAGCATATTCCTGTAGCAGCTGAATCGCGTCTGCAGGCGTCTGCTCAAGTGTCGCAATGAATCCCCCTCGTTCAAGATACCCGATCAGATGATGCCGAAGCAGCGCTGCATCGCTCGGGGAAAAGGTCGCATCTGGCTCGGGAACGCTCCCCGTCTTATATCGAACGTATTCCGAAAAACTCAACGGAAAAAGCTCTCGCACAAGAGAACGACCCCTGAACTCGCTCTTAAGTTCTGAGGACAGCATCTTGGAAGAAGATCCCGTCACATAGACGGTCGCTTTCTCCGTATCGACTACACGCCGCAGAAACGCACCCCATTCGGGAATTTCCTGGATCTCGTCAAAGAAAATGTAAGCGCCCTCGGTTCGAGCAGCAGGATACAGCGCATAGAACGTGTCGATCACGTCCGCCAGCAGCGATGGCTCATACGGGCGCAAGCGCTCATCCTCAAAATTGAAGTAAAGCATCCGGTCAAGCTCGACGCCCCGGCTCTGAAGCCGCCGCATCTCCTGATACAGGCGATACGTCTTTCCACAACGGCGGGCCCCCACAATCACATTTACGATGTTGTCGCGCTTTGGCTCCTGTGGGTTTCCTAGATCAAGGTCTCGCTCAAAGACCTGCGGAACCCCCTGCTGTTCAAAGTCCTTTATTTTCTGGGCGATCAAGTCGTTGAATGCCATGATTCTCCAATCTTGCTCTCTGGCTAATCAAGATTATACTGTTTCTTGATTAGCTGGAAAGCAAGATTTCGTTTAACTTGATTAATGATTAAGCAAGTTTTTCTCTTTCTGTCCCGAAGGATGTCGAGCGGTTGAGGATGCAAACACGAACGCCTCTAGCCGACAGAAACGCGCGGCTCCGTCAGCTAGAGGACGTTTCCTAGTTCCACGGGTCGGCGCGCCAAAGCCGCGCGACCCTTTCATCCG
>CABUBS010000027.1 GCA_902489855.1 uncultured Collinsella sp. | reverse complement strand
CAAGGGCGGGCTGGATGTGGTCCATCTGGTCGAGCGAGCCGGTGGTGTAGTCGATTCGCGAGAACGTGAGCTCCGCGGCCTCGCCGTCGCCGGAGGCCCGGTTGGATGCGGTCGCGACCACGTTGCCCTGGGCATCGCGGACGGAGAACGAGAACTCGCCCGCCGCCGCCGCGCGGCCCGTCAGCGTCTTGGTGGCCTCGATGGACGCGCTGCCCTCGCCGCCGAGCGTGCCGGTGGCCTCGTAGGAGTTCTGGAACGCCACCGTCACGGGCGCGGGCAGCGCCGTGGCGTCATCGGCCGTCGAGACCTCGCTGCGGGCGACCTCGACACCGTCCTTGACGACCGTGGTCGTGACCGTGAGCTTGCCCGTCGCCGCGTCGTAGCCGGGCGCGATGGTCACCGTGCGCGGCGCGGTGTCGTTGGTGTAGCCCTCGCCGCCGAGCTTGGTCTCGGTGACGGTGAAGCGATAGGTCTTGCCCGCGTCGGCGTCGGTGAACTTCACGTCGCTCTTCGCGGCACCGCCGATGAGGTCGACCAGGTCGGCCTTCCCATCGTCAGCCGCGGCCACGGCGTAGGCGTCCTTGTCGGTCTTGAGGCCGAGCTTGGCGGCCGTCTCGGCGTCGGCGGTCACGGTGAAGGCGAACTGCCCCGCCTCCATGGCGCGGCCACAGAGCGTCTTGGACAGGCGCACGCCCGCGCGGGCCGAGTAGTCGAGCTCGGTCGTGTAGGTGTTGACGAAGTCGCCGCCACTCGCCTGCGCGATCGCGGGCGTCGTGGCCGTGAGGTTGCCGGAGCCGTCGTCGGCCACGGTCACCGTCATCGTGGCGACGTGGCCGTCGTAGTCCACGCCGGCGATGGCAGAACCGTCATCGGGCCTGACCTCGCGCACCTTGTAGGTGAAGGTCTTGGTGCGCACGCGCTTGCCGCCGACCTCGGCGAACCCAGCGTCCTTGATGTCATTGAGCGTGTAGCGAATGGAGCCGAAGTCGAAGGCGACCTTATCGCCCGCCTTGGTGACGGCGGCGGCCGTCACACTGACGGTCTTGGAGCCGTCGGCAGACCCCTCGGGCATGGGGGCGCCGTCCTCGCCCGTGAGCGCGAATTGGAAGCTATCGCCCTCCGCCCAGTCGCGACCCTTGAGCGTCTTGGTGAAGAGTCCCGCGGTGGAGACGTCTCTGCCCTCGGTGGCCGTTCCGTACGTGTTGGTGAACGCCGCGGTCGCGCCGTCCTCGGTCACGGCGCCTTCGGCCTTGGAGCCGTCAGCCCCGTTAACAGCAGTCGTGTAGCCCTCGGCGGCGTCCTCCGTCACGGTGTAGCGCGCGCCCACGGGCAGGCCGGCGATGACCTTCTCCCCGCCGTCCTTGAGCGTGAAGGTCGCCTTGCCGTCCGTGAACGTCACGGCGTGCTCGCCCTTGCCGAAGGTGCCGGAGACGGGCTCGCCGTCCCCGTCGGCCAGCGCGACCGTGAAGCCGAACTCGCGCTGACTGTCGCCACCGACGACCGTCTTCTTGACGGTGAGGGCGCCGGTCTTTGCGGTATTGGTGAAGACCGCCGCCTCGGCCGTGCGTTCAACAGCGCTGCCGGCATCGTCGGTCAGCTGCGCAATCTTGGTCTTGGCAGACAGCTTGCCGGCACCGTCATCGGTCACCGTAACGGTGGCACGATAGGTGGCCTTCGAGAAGGTGAGGGCTGCCTCGTCACCCGCCTGCTCGGAAATCACATAGGTGTAGGTACCGGGCTTGGTGTACTCGATGGTACCGAAGTTGCCGACCTGAGCATCCTTGTGCAGCTCAATCGTCGACACGCCGTCTTTGGCACCCTTGGGCATAGGCGCCTCGCCCTGGGCAGCCAGCGTCATGGTAAAGGCATCCGATGTCATCCAGTTGCGTCCGGAGATCTTCTTTTGCACCTTAAAAGCGTTTTCCACCTTTGTGGACTCCACGCTGTAGACGTTGGTGAAGCCCACCTGCGTCGCCTGTCCGACGGTACCCTTCTGGGAGTTCGCCTTATCGACAACCGCAAAGCCGTCCTCGCTCGTCATGAGCTCACCCTTGGAGTCGAGCTCCTGCACCTCGTAGTGCGCACCTATGGGCAAGGTAACCGTGACGGAGCCGCCAGCCTTGAGCGCGATGGTGTCACCACTCTTGATCTGTCCGCTTACATAAGTGCCATTGGTGCCACTGGGGCGACCGGCGTACGCAAAGGTGCCGGCCAGAGGCGTTGTGCCATCGGCCTGATAGAGCAGCACCTTAAAGGTGAATGCCTTGTTGGGCGCGACAATGCCCTCGGCGGTCTTGACCGTCTTGCTCAGCGTCAAGCGACCGTCAGAGACATCGTCGGTAGTGGTGTTGGTCTTGACGGCAGGTTTGTTGCCGACCGCCACCGACGCCTGGTTGGAAATATTGCCCGAAGCGCCACCGCTCTTAAACGCATCCTCGGTCACGCGGACCTTAAACTGAACCGTGCCCTCCTGGCCGGCGGGAACGTCCGTCAGCTTCCAGGTGAGCTTGCCGTCATTGTCCTTGGAGCCGGCATCCTTATGGTCGCCGGCGAACTCCACGAACTCGGTTCCCGCGGGAACGGTATCGGTGATCGTCACCGTGGCCGGCTTGTTCTCGGTGTTCTTGTAGCCGATGGTATAGGTGAGCTCATCGCCCAACTTGACGCCCGATCCCTTCGAATCCTGAGCGTCGCTCTCGGACTTCTTGGGCACGTAGTTGGTCGTGGTACCGGTGTAGCTCTTGTTGCCAACCGTAATGGTGGCGGTGTTGCTGACGGTGCCGACAACGCACTGGGCATCCTTCACGGCGTCCTCGGTAATCTTGACGCGCACGCGCACCGAACCGTGGCTGCCCGCAGGCTGCTCGCCCAGGTTCCAGGTGAGCGACTGACCACTCGCGGCGCCCTTATCGGCGTTCTCGCCCTCAAAGGCCTCGAACACAACGCCAGTGGGTAGCTCGTCTACCACGGTCACGTCGGCGGAGACCAGGTTGCCGTCAGCATTGACCGCAGTATTGACCCAGTTGATGGTATAGACGTAGGAGTCGCCCACAGAAAGCAGCTGCCCGTCGATGTCCACATTAGGCTTCGCGACCGTGCCGATCGTCTTGACCTTGTCACGCGTGTTGTGGAAAACGATCTTGCCGTTCTCGGTGCCATCGCGATAGGTCACCCTAGGCGTCAGCGTGCCGTCGTTGTTGTCGGTCACCTCGAGCAGCACGCGGCACGTCGCGGACGTATCCACGGGACGCACGCCCTCGGGCAGGCTGGTCAAGCGCTCTTTTGCCACCAGGTTAAAGCTGTAGGTAGTGGTGTGGTCGTCATTGTGTCGTTTGATGGCAATGCCATCGTTGACGGCGCTGGCAAGGTCAATCGTCTGCCCATCAGTTCCGCTGGTAGCATCGCCAAGCTTAAAGTAAATCTTGCCGAAGTCGACCGTTGCGGTACCGTTCTCGCCCGCCTGGGTCGTGCCCTCATCCTTCTTTTCGAGCGAGCCATCGGCCTTCTCGGCATACAGGTCAAACGTATACTGACCCGCCTCGATCTTGTCGCGGGAGTCCATTACCTTCTCGGCAGCAAGACCCTCAAAGGTTCCGGTCGCGATATAGCTGTTGGTAAAGGACACCTGGGCCTTGGCGGTACCGCTCTCGGGGCCAAAGGTCTTCGTATCGCGGGGCTTTTCAACGTCGTTGGCGTCATAGTGCTTGACCGTGGTCACGGTATAGAGCGAACCGTCGCGGCGCTTCTTAACCGCAATCTCTACCATCCAATAGGTGGAGTCGTATGTATAGCCGCGCTTGCCGCCGCCATTTTCGACGATCTTGTAGGTGAACGTCTTGCCCACGTCGCCCGTCGCGAAGGTCAGGCCACCCAAAATACCGGTGTAGGACGTGCCATCGGCCTGCGGCTCATCGTTGGTAACGGCAAGCTCGCCCTTATCCTTGTCCGCGCGCAGCAGCGCCTTAAGCTTTTCGGTCGAGGCGGGGTCTTCGCCCGTCACCGTAAAGCCAAACATGCCGGCATGCAAATCCTTGCCCTCAAGCGTCTTGACAATCTCCAGACCGCCCTGCAGCTCGTAGCTCGTCGAGGTACTGTAGCTATTAGTGAAGATGAAGCCTTCCGAGCCGGTCGTGCCGTCGGCGCGGGCCACAAGCTTGCCGCCCTCATCGGTTACGGTGACCATCACGGTATAGACGTGCTGGTCATACTTCCACTCGCCAAGACCGCTGTTCGGGGCCGCCTCGTTAATGGTGAACTTATACGTGCCCGGCTTGTTGAAGGTGAGCGTCGAGAAGTCAATCTTATCGTGCTCGCCGTCCTTGAGGCCCTCCCTCGTTTGCTTCTGCTCGGTATAGCCGTTGCCCCTGCTCATCGAAGAGCCGGTGATGAGCTTGCCGTCGATGGCAGCCCGGGTAACATCGTCAGCCGCGGTCATGGCAAAGGTGAACTTGCCCTCAGCATCGCGGCCGGCAACCACCTTGGTCACGGACGGAGTAAAGGTTGCCGCCTCGGTGACCGTATAGGTGTTCTTGAACTTGACCGTCGCGGCGCCGGTAGACGTCGCATCCGACGGGTAGATCCACTGGCCCTCGAGCTCATCCTTGCCATCGACCTGCTTGCTTACCGACGTCGTGACCCTGAGCGTGCTGTCGCCGTTATCCGCTACGACGACCCTAACCGTATGGACCGTGTTGTCGTACGTAAAGCCCGTCGCCTTGTCGTCAATCTCGCTCACCGTATAGGTGAACGTCTTGCCAGCATCATTCTGAGTGAGGGTCAGCCCGCGCGCGGGAACCAAGCTCACGGTCTTGGGAACATTGGCCTCAACATTTGCGGTCTCGTAGACCTTGCCGTCCGTGGAAATGCCAACCTTGTTGGCAGATGTCTTGTCGGCAGGCTTGACGATATAGCGGAACGTGCTCTTGGGCGAGCCAAACACCGTTGCGCCCTCGGGGTACGTCAGCGTCTTCTCGATCTGCAGACCGCCGGCGACGCCATAGTCGAGGCTTGCCTCATAGCGATTCACAAACGAGACAGCGGGCGTTGTGGTGCCGGCCTCGCTTGCATCGTACTGTTGCACGTAGGTATTCGGATTCTGGTCAAGCTCGGCAATCTTGTCGTCTGTCAACGCGCTCGCGTCGCTAGCATCGCCCAGCAGCTCCGTCACGCCCGCGCCCTTGAGCACGGTCGTCACGGTGTAGAGCTTGGCGGGATCGTTCTGGCGTGCAAGAACCTTAACGAGAACGATGGCATCACCGGTGTAGCCGGTGTCATAGGTGTAGCCAGCGGCGGCAGGCTGGTTCTCGCGGATGCGATAGGCAAACGTATGGCCCAGATCCTGCTCGGTGATCGTACGAGCAAAGAGCTTCTCCGCCCCGTTCGTGCCCACCACGGCGCCGGACACACCGGCGCCTGCCGCCTTGTTGGACAGGTTGGCCTCGGCACCGTCGACCGACGTCTGGACGCCGTTGTACCAAAGCCCCGTCACGGCAAAGGTAAACTGGCCCGCGGTAGAAGCGCGACCCTGAAGGGTCTTGCTCACCGTCACGCCGCTAAAGGTGCCCGACGCATGGTATGCGTTGGTAAAGGCGGCCTTATCGGTTACGGCCTTGTCCGCATCGGAGGCGCCGGTGTTGGCATAGGCCACGCTCGACACGTGCAGCTTGCCCGTGTGGTTGCCCGACTTGTCCAGATCGGTCACCACAACGGTCGCACGCGCGGTGTGCTTGTCCATGGACATGCCCGCCTGGCCGTCCTGCGCGGCATTCTCGGTGATATTGAAGCTAAAGGTGCCCGCGCGGTTGAACGTCACGGTCGGGGCAGCCTCGGTGCCAAAGGCAAACGAGGCCACGCGTCCCGACTCGGGCGCGGTGGCGGTAGCCTGGCTGGCGTTAATAGCGACAGCCCCGTCCGCCACTGCCTGCGCAGTGGTCTTGTCCAGACCAGTCACGCTGGCGTCGTCCGTAGCGGCGGCAAGGTTAAAGGTGTAGCTCTCGCCCTGGTTCCAGCCGCGGCCGCTCAGGGTCTTTTGGCCCTGAAGGGTCGCGCTCGTGGACTCCACGCTATATATATTGGTAAAGGAAGGCGTGGCGTTCGTGACCAGCTGCTCTACCGAGTCGTCTGCCAAGACCTTGTAGTACTCGATTGAGGTCTGGAAGTCGGCACCCTTCTTGGCGTTGCGCACCACGGCGTAATAGACCGATTCGTCGTAGGTCATGCCCGCGGCTTTGCCGGAGTTCTCAGTGAGCTTGTAGACGTAGGCGCGCCCCGCATCCGCCATGGCGGTATAGGAGATTGGCGGCCACGCCACCGGGCCGTTGTCGTCATTGCCCACGATGGCGATGTTGCCCTCGGCGCCCTGGGGCATGGGGGCCTTGATGCTCGTGTCGACCGTATCGGGGCTGAACGTTGCACTGGCATTTGCATAGCCGCCCATACCCTCGAGCTTAAAGCCAAAGGTGTTCTGGGCAAGCGGGAACGTCCCCGCCTTGTCGATCAAGTTCTTTTGAGCATGGATGATGATGTTCTTCTCATGCTCGTCGTAGTGATTGGTGAAGGTCGCTACCTTATCGGTAATCTCCTTCTTAGTCTCGACGCCCGCATCGTTGCGCTCCTGCATCACCGTCACGCTCTTAACGAACAGAGCGCCGGCATGGTTGTCCTCCACCACGACCGTCGCGGTATAGGAGGCGGCAGAATAGCTTATGCCGCCCGCCCCGGCATCGGAGCCGGGGATAACCTCCGAGATGGTATAGGTGTAGGTACCCGGCTTGGTATAGGTGATGTCGCCAAACGTCGCCGGCTGGTCGTTGGTGAGCTCGACCGTAGCCACCTTGCTCTTGGCACCGCCGGGCATGGGAACGCCGTCGTCGGCCGTAAGCTGCGCGGTAAAGGAATCGCCATCGGCCCAATCGCGACCTTCGAGCACCTTCTTGGCGCTCAGACCGTCTTTGGCCTTAAGCGTTACCGAGCTGGCGCTGTAGTTGTTGATGAACTCGAGTTTATTGCTCGCAGGGATCTTCCCGCCCGCAAGCGCGACAATCTTGCCCTCGATGGTGTTGCCAGTTCCCGACTGCTCCTCGCCACCGACCTTACGTTTCACGAGGCTAAAGCCGGCCGGAAGCACCGACTCGTCGGCAGAGCCGGTAACAGTGTTAACGATGCTCGCCAGCACGTTGCCGCTGGAGTCCTCGCCCTTGGTGGTGAGCTCGCTCACGCTATACTTGTCGCCCTGCTTAAGGTCGTATACGCGGATGGTCTCGCCGGCCTTGATGGAATGGGTGTCGCCGTTCTTGAGCGTAAAGGAGTTGCCCACGGACATGCCATTCGCGTCGAACACGCGTGCCTCGTAGCCCTTCTGGGACTCCGGCAGGGCGAACTTAAACGTAAACGTCAGATCGTGCTTGTTCGCATCCTTGGTGGGCGCGGTAAGGCCACTGTCCGCCGTCACGGTCTTAGTCACCTGCAGGCGCGCCACGCGACGATCGGTATACTGCACGGCCGTTGCCGTGGTAAAGAGATGGTTGAGCTGGAGCATGCCCAAGTTAGTACGAGTTTTGGAGGCATCGTCTATATATGCTGAGTCATTCTCTTGATAGAGGGCCATGCGGTTGATACCCGTATCGGCAAAGATCGTCGCCAGCTGACCGTTGCGCTTGCCACCGTCCTCGACATAGCGCAAGACGGTCTTGGTGCCCTGTGCCGTCTTGTCATAGCGCATGTGCATCAGGTCGTTCGCCAGAGAAGGCGTTACACCCTCGGCGGTGCACTCCTGGCCCCACGTCAGGCTTCCGCTGGCGTCAACGGTCGCACTCTGCAGCTTGCCCTTGATGTGCGTAAGCGTGTTGTCAATCGAGTCGGGAGAGCCAAACTGCGCCAGGGAAGCAATCAGCGAACCCGGGCCGCTCATGCTACGCACGCCGTCGTTCACCTTACCGGCATCCACGTACACGCCCGAATCGTCCACGATGACCTTGGTAATGGTGGAATTAATCTCATAGCCATCCGGGCTCAACGATTCGCGCAGATAGTACGTACCCTTGATAAGGGGCTTATACCATGTCGAATCGAGCGGGAAGCATGCAGCACCCTCAATGTCATACGGATAGGTCATGCCGTTTGCCTGCACGGTGTCATACGGCTCGGCACCCGATTTAATGGCATACGTGCTGGGGCTATCGCCGGTAACGTCCTTGGCCTGGTACAGCTCAAACGTCGCGCCGTTCACGGGCTTGCCCAGGTCGTCGACCTTTTGCACAAACAGACGGTTCTGTACGTTCGTAAGGTGGATCACCGTAGAGAACTGCCTGTTTATCGTTTGATATTTGACCATGGAGGTATTGTCTTTGGTTGCCCCCGCCAGAGACGATGCCGTGGTGTGATACACCGCCACGGTATATTCCGCCTTCGACTGGTCCGTCAACATGGCGGCGTACTTCTCGATATCGCCGGGCAGCGACCTGACCGTCACCTCGTAGTCACCATTGGTGTTGACGGCAAAGACACTCGTGTCGGCCGATTTGGCGGCCTGGACGGCACCGGCGATACCGTGTTCGGAACACGGCGTGTAGCCATCGAGCGGATTGCCCGTGACTGGCGTCCACGCGTCTTCGCTTGTATGGTCCGCGCTCGCACCGGTAAGCTTGAGCACGACGGCAAACGTCGTACCCGAACTAATGGCGTTACCCTTATTGTCTTGCGCACTGTTAGGAAGAGAGATGGTCTCCTTGGCGGCAAGATAACCGCCGTTAAGCCACATACGGCTACCCGTCCACTGTTTGCCGTCGACTGTTGTAACCGTTGTTTGCGGCGCAACCACCACGCCACCCGTGCCACTCGCAGCTTTCTTGTATTGCAGATGCAGCTCACCTGGCGTTGCGGTAGTAGATGAGGTCAGGCTCGAGCGATATCCCGCAGGCAGGCTAATCTCTTTGAGTACAAAGTAGTCATGCCCATCAGCATGCTCTTGGTCGAACGAGAGAACGGAGCCATCCGACTTTTGACCATCCGACTTTTGAAGTATCAGCTGACCCCCGTCTTTTGTCTCGCCTTGAGCGATGAGCTCACCCTCATTCCAGTCAGTTTTTGGTCCATCGGACCGATACAGCGCGAAGGTTGCACCATTGACCGCCTCGCCGTTCTGGTCGACCTTCGCGACCTCGGACGACGGCAGGGTAGTGAGGTTGAACTTGAGCGACATGTTCGATGCGCCCGCACCGCGCTCCAGGTAGAAGAAGCTCAGCGTATGCTTGCTGCTGTCACAGAAGGTGTTGCCGCGGAAGTTGGAGGTATTTACGCCGGCGGTGTCAAACTTCGCTTTGATGGTGGTATTTTCGATGTCCTTCCGGGTTCCATTCGCACCGTCAATATGACCGACTTTCACTTCACCGGTAGCAAAGTTGATCTTGAGCGTTGCCTTCTCGTGAATGCCGCCCAGATCGCCCACGAGCACGCCATCGATGTAGACCCACACGTCATCGTCGCCCGAGAACTCAAAAATCATGTCCTTGTTATCGGTGGTCTTTCCGCTCGCGGGCTGGACGAACTCCGTGGTCATAGACATGCCAAAGTGGTGGTTGAGATTATCGTTCGTTCCGTCCGTTATCGGTTTGGGAGAGAGCCGACCGTTCCGCTCTTCAAAAACCTTGTCGGCCGAGTCAAAGGGGAAGAACTGACCCAGATTATCACTTGATACGCTGTCCTTATAAACACCCGCTTTATTGTAGACGTTAAAGGAATTCGTTGTGGAGTTATACACGGCATAGTTGCCGTTAGAGCCGTACGAGTCGTAAACGTAGTATCCGTTCTCAAGTTGGAAAAGGCCCTGTACGTTGTTGTAGACAGCTTTGCCGTCCTGCTGGTGATTTTCCTGGCTGGCGTTGTTAAAGAGGTATGCGAGCGATTCGTCAGTGTACTTATCGCTCGAACCGTAGGAGGTATACGTACCGGCATCGATCGACGGGTAACCGCCTACCAGCTTCTTCTTCACAAAAGAAAGGCGTCCGGAACCATCAATAACGCTTTTGCCCGTCCATTTGTTAATGCCCGTGCCTGCGCCACTATTAAATTTGAGCTGATGACCCTTATTGATGCCGCCGTTGATATTATCGACGGTTGCCGATTTATCGTTGTCGCCATCCACGACCCAGTAGTCAAACAGATTGACCGTGGTGTCGGTGGGATTCACCGTCTTTACGGTATGGTTGCTATAGGGAACAACCTGGTCGGCCGACGCGCTCGTCGCACCAAACATGAGCGCGCACGCCGCCAGCGGGACGGTCAAAACCTTTAGAGCACGCTTGACTGTATTGGTTTTTGTGCCCAAAGGCTTCAATATTTCTTGAGCTTTCGCATATACGCGATTCATGAAGGCCCTCCCCAATCCATGAGGACGGCAAGCAGTGGCTCGCTATATGTGTGTCGTCGTCCCCATCGATGCAAATATACGCCCCCCCCCGCGCAGAAACGCAAGGCAGGACATCGCAATATACTTAAAATTGTAGCAATTTAAACGACCCACTATTCCGCGTCAGGTTGCCACTCGGTCGTCAAATCGAACCATTCGCGCCATCAAAGGAGCTCGGCAGGATAAAACCGTCGGCAATCTTTATCCCCCACAACCCACAAAATAGCCCCGTCCCAAATAGACTGGTCTGACGCTGCGCCACGAAAAGGGCTTATCTACTACGTTTAGGCCGCAGGGGTCAACCATAGCCGGCTTTTTAGAAAATCGGCAAGCTTTCTACCTGCACTGATAATTTCACAAATTCCGGGATGGTCGAGGATGGCCGGTTAAACGTAGTAGATAGCCGTGTTTCGTGGCAAACGGTCCGACTTGAGACCCATGTCGACCAGCCTCGGATGGCAACTCACGAAGTTGCGGTGGAATACGGACTGAATTGGCACCTTAAAGGCAAAAACACTCCGTATTTCACCGCAAGTTATTGGAGGGATGGGTTTTAGAGGCGAGCGAGGTCATAGGCTTGGGCAGCCGCCTCGCCAGCGCAGATGAGGTTGGTTGTGGCTTCTTGCGGGTCGAGTGCCTGCTCCAGGTCCATGGGCTTGCGACAGATCGGCAAAACCAAGTCGATACCCTGCTCATACACCGCATCCAGGTTGTCGGCACGACCGCCCACGACGGCGACTACCGACTTGCCATATCGCTTGGCGCGACGCGCCACGCCCACCGGTGCCTTGCCGGCAGCGGATTGCTCGTCCATATTACCCTCGCCCGTTATGACCAGGTCGACATCGCGCACGCGCTCGTCAAACCCAATCAGATCGAGCACTGTCTCCACGCCCGAGCGTAGCTCCGCACCGAGCGCCAACAGCGCTGCTCCCAGACCACCGGCGGCACCGGCACCGGGCACGCCGAGCACCGAGCCAAATGTCCGTGCGCCCTCAGGTGTGCGCAGCAACCCCTGAGCCCGCGCCCTAGCAATTGCCGTATCGAGCAGGCGGCCGTAGCCGACCATCCAGCTGTCGCACTTGTGAAGCGCCTCGGCGTCATCTGTCGGCAGGCCTTTCTGCCCACCGAACACCGCTAGGGCGCCTCGGCGTCCCACAAGCGGATTCTCGACATCGGAAAGCACCACGACACGCGCGCCGTTCAGCGCCCGAAGCGCTGGCGCCAAATCGATACTCACCACGTGTTCGAGACCTGCGAGACCGGGAGCGATATCGCGGCCGTGCTCATCGACAAGGCGCGCGCCCAGCGCCTGCAGCATACCGGCGCCACCATCGTTGGTGGCGCTGCCGCCCAAGCCAATATAGATAGTCTTTGCCCCGGCACGAACCGCACGGAGCATCAGCCCGCCCACGCCATAGGTTGTAGCAGCCAGCGCCGACGACTCCGTGCAAGGCGAGTACCCAATGCCGGCCGCCTCGGCCATCTCGATGACCGCGGACTCATGCTCGACATCAACCAGCATCCGGGCAGGCACACGCTCGCCAAAGGGCCCTGCAACCTCGCAGGTCACAATCTCACCGCCGCACGCGGCGATGGCGTCGAGCGTTCCCTCTCCACCATCTGCCAGCGGCAATGTGGACACCTGGGCATCGGACCACACACGGCGCACGCCTTCGACAACGGCCTCCTCCGCCTGTGCACTCGAAACGCTGCCCTTAAAGGAATCAATCGCCAACAGCACACGGCGGGGCCGGCGGCACGCGGCACCAAAATCGACCGCCTCAACGGCAATATCTTTGGCACACGCGAGCGCCTCGGCATGAGCGGCATGTGCCTCAAGATCGGCCCCACAACCGCAGCCAGCACCATCGGTGCCACGCAGCCCACTAAAATAGCTGCTCAACACCTCACGACACTCGTCTGCCAACACGCCGGCGGTCACATTAAACCGATGATTCAGGCGCGAGTCGGCATTCAAATCGTATAGGGATCCCAACGCGCCCGCCTTGGCGTCGCTCGCGCCATACACGCAGCGCCCCACGCGCGCGTTGACCATAAGCCCCGCACACATGCAGCAGGGTTCAAGCGTCACGTAGACCGTGCAATCGGAAAGGCGCCAGCGGCCAAGCGCGTGGGCAGCGGCGCACAGGGCCGCGAACTCTGCATGCGCCGAAGGGTCCTGGTCGAGCTCGCGACGATTATGCGCCCGCGCGACAATCTCGCCTGCGCGCACCACCACGGCACCAATCGGTACCTCGCCCACCGCCGCGGCAGCGCGAGCCTCCGCCAGCGCCTCGCGCATGAACTTCTCGTCGATTTCGGTGATCGTCATCGTTCGCCTTCCCTGTTGCAAATTCAAAACGATGCTATCATTACGACTCACGGAGAGATGGCAGAGCGGTTGAATGCGGCGGTCTTGAAAACCGTTGAGCGCGAGAGCGTTCCGGGGGTTCGAATCCCCCTCTCTCCGCCACTTTTAGTGATGCACCGGTGTCATGGTCCGCTCAAACAGTGCATCGACCACGTCGGCCATCTCGGGTCGACGCTCAAGATCGTGACCCGACTCCCACCATATCGTGAAAAGTCGAATAATACCGCCGGCGACAAACTCAGACGTCGTCTCAAGTGACACGGGGGCCAGGGCATCCTCGGCAAGCACGTTCATCACACGCTCGCGGATGGAGCGGGCAATGCGGTCGCAAATAACGTTGGTCAACATGCCCGACATGCTGCTTGCCAAAATGTTATCCATGAGCCGCTCGTGCGTCAGAATCAAATCCATGGCATCGTCCAAAATCGCGTGCCGAAGCGCGCGCACGTCCTCGGCAGACACTGCGCCGGCCTCATCGGGCTGTTTTTGCGGCAAGCCCGACATGAGCTCATCGATATAAAAGGCAAAGTAATCGTTCTTGTCGCGAAAGTGCTTGTAGAACGTCGTGCGGCGAATCATGGCGCGGTCGCACAGCATGGCAACCGTCAGGTCCTCAAAACGATGCTCCTCGAGAAGCTCGGTGAAAGCATCGAACAGGGCGCGGTAGGTTTTCTTGATGCGAAGGTCCACTGGTATCGCCATCCTCAGGGCAAAGACAACACTCGTCAATCTGTCGCATATCTTACACCTGTACCTCGCGCGCTTTGCCCCGGTGCCGACCCCGACGAAAACACAACGCTTACCGGAAAGTTCGGCACGGCAAAACGTTGCGGGTATACTAGTAGCGTTATACCAACGGCAGCTGGCGCATGCCGCCGCGGCCATTCGAAACGGAGACATCATGATTACCGTCATCATCGGCATCGTTGTTGTCATTGTGATTGTCTGCGCCATCGCCGGCATCTACAACAACATGGTCACCAAGCGTAACCGCATTGATAACGCCTGGCAGAACATCGATACGCAGCTGCAGCGCCGCAACGACCTGATCCCCAACCTGGTCGAGACCGTCAAGGGCTACGCCAAGCACGAGCAGGAGACGCTCTCCGCCGTGATCAGCGCGCGTAACACCGCCGTCAAGGCCACCACGCCCGAAGCCAAGATGGAAGCCGACAACGTGCTGACCGGTGCGCTGCGCCAGCTCTTCGCTGTAGCCGAGGCCTATCCCGATCTTAAGGCAAACACCAACTTTACGCAGCTGCAGGCATCGCTCGAGGATACCGAGAACAAGATTAGCTATGCACGCCAGAGCTACAACGACTGCGTGCTCAGCTACAACAACGCCATTCAAACGTTCCCGGCTGTCATCTTTGCCGGCATCTTCCAGTTTAAGGAGCGCCAGGGCTTCGAGGCCGCCGAAGCAGCCCGCCAGGCCCCGACCGTCAAGTTCTAGTAGTTTGGCAGCGCATCCTTAATCGGCCAAATGCATAAACCGCCCCGTCGAATGCATACTTCGACGGGGCGGTTTCCTTTTTCGCGAAGGTCCCCCTCTAAGCGCCGTGCATTTTTAGGAGTATTCAACATAACCAAGAGCTTCGGGCGCCACGATAAATGCCAAAGACCGCGAATATCCCTGCAAATCAAACACTGTCAGCCCATAACCCCGCCCATCATCCGTAGAAAACATCGAGAAATCCCGATTTTTTGCCCGAGGTCGGTATGCAGGGGCCTTCGATTGCAGAATACTCGCAAAAATGCACGTCGCCACCGCCCCCACATGGCGCGAACCAAAACAAAAGCGCGTCGCGTAA
>CABUBS010000026.1 GCA_902489855.1 uncultured Collinsella sp. | reverse complement strand
GCCACATCCTCACCAACAACCACGTGGTCGATGGCCCGCCGTCACGGCATTCTTTCCGCCGCCAATATTGAGCGTGCCGCTCATAATGAGCGCAATGACTAGCAGGGCTCCGCAGGCACAGCCGGCGAGTGCCGTAATAAAGATCGGCAGCTTTTTGGTCTTGGTCTTGACCACCGTGTGCTTGTTCACGACCTGCTGGCTGCCCAGCGGCTTACCGGTCTGCGTGTCGTAGGCCTGCACGTAGGGAATGTTGCCGTCGGCAGGCGTCGACTCCACCTGCACGCGCGGCTGCTGCTGGGTCTCGCCAGCGTTGCCCGCATCCTGGGGACGCTGGGAATCGTTCTCGCTCATGGCTGCGATCCTTTCGTCAAATAACCAAAGGCCCGCCAAACATGTGGCGGGCCATCATTGTTCACGTTGAGTTGTACCCCAATATGCGGGCGAACGTGTATGAGAACGAAATCTTTTAGGAATGCTTAAGTTCTGTTGCAGGCCCGAAAGGAACCCGCACCTGTGTCAA
Source organism: uncultured Collinsella sp. (assembly GCA_902489855.1). Taxonomy (GTDB): domain Bacteria; phylum Actinomycetota; class Coriobacteriia; order Coriobacteriales; family Coriobacteriaceae; genus Collinsella. The sequence continues at coordinate 14,430 of CABUBS010000026.1, read as the reverse complement.
AACCACCACAAAGGTGTCTGTCCCCTTTGTGGTGGAAATCTAGTCCTTAAACAGATAGCCTACGCCGCGAACGGTGGTGATGTGTGCCGCGATCTGCGGGCCCACCTTAGAGCGGATGCGTCGAATGTGCACGTCGACGGTGCGCGTGCCGCCACAGTACTCAAAGCCCCACACGCGGTGCAGCAGCACCTCGCGGCTGTAGGCACGGTTGGGATGCGTCGCCAAAAAGCTCAGCAGCGAGTACTCCATCAGCGTCAGGTCGATGGGCTCGTTATCGAGCGTCACCTGGTAGGTAGCCAGGTTGATCTCGAGGTTATCGATGTTGAGCACATCGTCGGCGGTGACGGTCTCCTCCTCGCCCATCAGACGCTGCGCGCGAGCCTTGAGCTCGTTGGGCGTCGCCGTAGGGCATACAAAGTCGGCATGCGCGTGATTGGGCAGGCGCAAGGTGCCGAGTGCCTCGTCGTCGACAATCACCAGCATGGGGACACCGCCGCGATCGTCAAGCCACTTGGCAATCTGATCGATGCGGTCGCTGCGGATGCCATCGGAATCGAGAATCAGCAGGTCAAAGTCGTGCGCCGCAGTTGGCGAATCGGGGGTTGCCAGGCTCACCTCGACACCCAGGGTAGTCGTCAAGCTGCGGGCAAACTCGTGGAAGCGCGTCGTGCGCGCCATGAACAGGGCACTCTTTTCGGACATATCGGCCTCCAAAGAAATGAGCTCAATCGTACTGGAACAAGCCAGCGCGATTAGGAGTTCGCCAGGTAGTGCTTGATCTCCCACTCGGTGATCGTAGACTCAAACTTATGCCACTCGTCGCGCTTCTTTTTGAGGAAGAAACTGTGGATGTGCTCGCCGAGGGCATCCTTCATAAACTGCGAGTCCTCAAACACGTCGAGCGCCTCTTTGAGCGAGCGCGGCAGCGGCGTGTAGCCGGCCTCGACCATCTGACGGTCGGTAAGCTTGAGCGTCTCGGCCGTGGCCTCGGGCGGGAGCTCCAGCTTGCGCTCGATGCCATCCAGACCAGCCGCCAGCGTAACGGCGTTGACCAGGTACGGATTGGCCATGGGATCGGGACTGCGCAGCTCGATGCGCGTGGACAGCTGCTTGCCGGGCTTGTAGACCGGAATGCGGACCATGCTCGCGCGGTTGCGCAGGCCCCACGTGGCGTACTGCGGCACGGAGTCGCCACCCGTGGTGATGCGCTTGTACGAGTTGACCGTGGGGTTGGTGATGGCGCTGATCTCGCGCGCGTGCGCCAAGATGCCGGCCATGTAGTGCTTGGCGATATCGGAGAGGTGGTACTTCTCGTCGTCCTCGCCCCAAAAGACGTTGTTGCCGTCATGGTCGAACAGCGACTGGCACAGGAACATGGCACTGCCGTCCTCGCCCGCCAACGGCTTGGGCATAAAGGAGGCGTGGCAGCCGCTCTCGTAGGCCTGCTGCTTAATGATGAGTTTGGCCGTGGTGATGGCGTCGGACATGCTCAGGGCCTCGGCGTGACGCAGGCTCATGCCATGCTGTGAGCGGCCGGCGGCGTGGAAGGTGTACTCCACGGGCACGGACATCTTCTCGAGCGTGAGAACCGTGTTGCGACGCAGGTCGCGGGCGGCATCGCTCACCGAAAGATCGAAGTAGCCCACGTTGTCGAGCGGCTCGGGGGTGTGCTCGTCGGGGAAGTAGTAATACTCCAGCTCGGCACCCACGTTGAGCAGATAGCCAGCCTTCTCGGCCTTGCGGAACATGCGGCGAAGGGCATCGCGCGGGTCGCCGGCAAACGGCTTGCGATCGGGAGTGCACACATCGCAGAACACGCGGGCGACGCCGTTATGGCTCGGACGCCACGGCAGAATCTGGAAGGTCGAAGCATCGGGAAACGCTAGCATGTCGGCTTCCTCGGGCATGGCAAAGCCCTCGATGGCGGAGCCGTCAAAGCCAATACCCTCCTCAAAAGCGACCTCGAGGTCCTCGGGGCTAATGGCAAAGTTCTTGAGGCGGCCGAGAATGTCGACAAACCACAGACGCACAAAGCGGATGTCACGCTGCTCCACGGAGCGAAGTACGTAATCGATGTTCTGCTGGTTCATGTCGCTCCCCTTTCTTTCGGGCGGGTTTCGACTGGTCTATATCGCAGATACTATCGCAGAAAAATGTTTCCGCAGGGTTAAAGCGTATCAAGCGCTCAAAAAACGTGCGCGAACAGGCAGTTGCGAACGAGCGGCTAACGTTCAGATTCGGAGACAATTTGTCTACAGGCTCGTTCCAGCGTGGGGAACTCCATCGTCACCGCATCCCAAACAACCGAGCGGTCGACATTGCCGTAATCATGCGCAAGATAATTTCTCATGCCGACAATTCCACGCCATTCGATTTCGGGATGAAGCCGCTGCGAGCGTTCCGACAATTTGCCCGCTTCTTCCGTCACCCTAAGCGCACACATCAAAAGGGAGTCCGCCAACGCCCTCGTCCGTACGTCATTCGCATGCAGAAACTGGTCCTCGGTGATATCAAAAGCCTTGATGCGCTCGTTCGTTTCGAAGATAGCCTCCAAAACCTCTTGGGCGCGGAGACCGTCTGACTTACGCGCGATCATAAAGGATCACTCCTTCGCGCTCGATTACCGCGGCAAGATCGTCATCAAGATGGTCGCTCGAGACGAGATCAACCTGCCTCCCGGTTTCTTTGCGCACCGCCTCGCCAAATGCCGACAGCGCGAAAAGACCAAAGCCCTGCTCGCGATCGACTTCGAGACGCAAGTCAATATCACTATCGACATGCGCCTCGCCCCGGGCATACGAACCAAAAAGAATCACGGTTTTGATGGCGGGAATCGAGCTGGCCGCCTCGCAGACGGCGGACTCAATCTGGGCAGTATCCAAAATGCCCGCCGCGGCGCTTTCGCTCGCAGAGCTTTTACCAAGTGAAGGAACAAACGGCAGCGAACGCTCGCGCAGCATCTGTCTCATAAACATATTGACCGCAACAGACGAAGTCATGCCAAGTTCTTCGCACAGCTCGGCAAATGAGTCTTTAATTGACGAGTCCACTCGCACACTCAGCACAGACGCAGCCATGGATACCTCCTGTATGACATTGTCTATATATTATCACACAGACTAGCGCGAGGTCGAGGCGCGGTGTTCGATGTGGCCGGGGATCTCGATGCGTTTGGGCGCCAGCTTTGCGGCCTCGCCCACGGTGGTGGTAACGACGTCGATGCGCTCGGACAGGCGCTCGACCACGCGCTCGGCAATGGTGAGGGTATCCTGCGCGGCCGTGGTGACGCCGCCAAAGAGCACATGGTTCCAAGGGTAGTCGTCAAACGTCGCGATCTTGAGCCCCGCCGGCAGCGAGGGACCAAGCTGCGCCAGCGCCTCGGTCAGACGCAGGAAAACTAGGCCGTTGACGGCAATGAGGCCGAGCTTTTTGCCTGCATAGCCGCGGATGGTCTCGTCCAAGCGACCAACGCCCGTGGCACCGCCATCGGCCAAGGTGACAACCTCGCCGGCAAGGCCGCGTCGCGACAGCTCGTCGGTAAAGGCCTCGGCGCGCTCGCGACGCACGGGGCTGTCGTCGCTCGCCTCGGTGAGCAGGCACAGGCGCTCGCTGCCAGCGGCGGTCAAGGCGTCTACCAGGCCGGCGACCAGCTCACGGTTGTTAGATGTCACCAGATCGACACCGCCGTCGGCAACGTCGCGGTCGAGCAGCACAACGGGCAGGCGCCCCGCGGCCGCGGCGATCGCCTTGTCGTTGCCTCCGCAGGTGTTGACGACCAGGCCGTCCACGCCGGCATCGATAAGTCTGGTGAGCGACTCGGCCTCCTTGGCGGGATCGTTGCCGCTAATGGCCGTCATGAGCGAGCAGCCGCGCGCGGCGGCACTGGCGGAAAGGCCCTCGAGCATGGCGCTCGAGAACGGGTTGGCGATGTCGGCCAGGATCACACCGATGAGGTTGGTGCGCGAGCTGCGCAGATTGCGCGCGGCAGCACGTGGGCGATAGCCGGTGCGCTCGATAACCGCCGCGATGCGAGCGCGGGTTTCCTCGGTCATCTGCCCGGGGCGGTTGTTGAGATAGCGCGAGACCGTGGCCGGGCTCACGCCCGCCTCGGCGGCAATGTCCTTGATTCTCATCTGCGCCATGGCGCACCCCGTTTCCCCATTGTCGGCAGCCTGAGCCATTTTAGGCATTTTTTTAAAAATCTCGCTTGCAAAACGCTGTAGGTGAGCAGCGTCGTTTTTTGCGTCTCGAGCAGATGCGATGATGGGCTAGATAGACGAGTCTTTAGGCAGCTCAAAATAGTCGGGATGCAAGGCGATAACCGGGCCCTGCTCCTCGGGCATCAGGTGCAAGTGCGTCTCTGCCAGATAACTCGCCGCATCGGTATCGCCCCTCTTAATGGCCTCGAGAATCCGGCGATGCTGCCGACGAATCGGCTCCCAATCCAGATCCTGCGACACCATACGCAACCAGTTGTATCGCTCAAAATGCGTGTTGATGCTCTTCATCCAATCCCACAACATGTGACGACCGGCAATTTCAAAACATGTCTCATGGAACAGGTTATCCAGGTCAAAGAAACGGCGCGTTTCGCCATGGTCGAGCGACTCGGACTCGGTAAGAATCTGCTCAAGCCGCTGCTTTTGCTCGGGCGAGGCGGCCGAACAGCATTTAATAAGCACGCTTCTCTCGAGCTTCTCGCGCAAAAAGCAGGCGTTTTCGGCGCGTTCCATGCTGATCTTAGAGACGTAGGTGCCGCTTTTGGGACGCGTTTCCACCAGCTCCTGCTCACGCAGGCGCACAAAGGATTCGCGAATGGGCGTGCGCCCGATTCCCGTCTCCTTTTCCAGACCAATCGCCGAAAGGCGCGTGCCGGGCTTGAGCTCGGCATAGATAATCTTGGAGCGCAATGCGTTGTACGCCTGATCTTGCAAGCTCTGATAATGCTGGTGTTGTTCCATAAAGCCCTCGGATGAAGCTCACGGTTTGTCGAATATCACCACGTAATACTATCGCATCGACACGCCCCAGCTCCCAATCAGTCTTTTTGGGACGGGGTTCTTTTGGCTACCCTGACCCGCAGATCGGCCCCCTTGCCACAAAAGTGGCCTATCTACTACGTTAACACGGATAGCCTCGACCATACCGAAAACCGTGAAAACAAAACCGCAGGTAGACAGCTTGTCGATTTTCGAAAAAGCCGACTATGGTTGACCCCTGCGGCTTAAACGTAGTAGATAGGCCCTATTCGTGGCACAGCACTACTCCATCCCAAATTGGCACCCCGAGCCCTCGTGAGTTGCCAACAAGCTGTTCGCCCAGCGCTTTATCCGCGCGGCATTTGGAAAATAGCACCACCGCAAAACCCGCAAGTAGCGCTTACTTTGCTATATCTCACTATACTTTGCTATATCTTGCTATACTTTGCTATATCTTGCTATATCTTGAGCAAAGGTGGCTCACATGCAAACAAACCCTTTTAAGCCCACAGCAGGTAAAACACCTCCCACGATTATCGGCCGCGAAGATGTACTCGAAGAATTCAGTGAAGGCCTCGCCAACGGGCCTGGTGCCCCGGGGCGCCTAATGCGCATAGCCGGCGTCCGTGGAACGGGCAAGACGGTCCTCCTTGACGAGTGCTCACGTTTGGCGCAAAGCCGTGGCTGGACGGTCATAAAAGAGGTCGCAACCGAGGGACTTTGCCAGCGCATTCTCGAACAGCTGCAGCCCAAATTCCAGGCCAAACACGCCAGATTTGAGCCCACCGTAGCTGGCATATCCATCGGCAGCATAGATATTGAGCGAATCGGCCCATCGCTACGCGACGCCATGAGACAGACAATATCCAAGAATGGAAATGGCCTGCTCATCACTCTCGACGAGGTTCAAGACGCAGAGCTCGATGAGGTCCGAACGCTCTCCATTGCGATTCAGCAGGTTATCGGCGAAGACCTTGATATCGCCTTTGTTTTTGCTGGGCTGCCTTCGATGATTGAAAGCATCATCAACGGAAAGACACTTACGTTTTTGCGCCGTGCCCTCCCCTTTGATCTGAAGGCTGTGGCAGTAACCGAAGTGTCGTACTCCCTCGAGGAAACCATTGAAGCGTCTGGCATGGAGTTGCAGCCAGGTATTGCCGGCCAACTTGCCGAGGCAACGCAAGGCTATCCTTTCATGATCCAACTCGTTGGATACTACGCATGGCAGTTGGCAAGACGCGCACATACAGCGATTATTGGAGAAGAAGAAGCCGAGCGTGGCATTGCAACGGCACGCGAACGCTTCTGCGCCATGGTGATTGAGCCCGCGCTGCAGCGCATTCCGCCCACGTGCATCGCTTATCTGCTGAGCATGGCGTCTTTGGGGCAGACGAGCTCGACCAGCATGGTTGCCGATGCCCTAAACAAAACGCCTCAACAGGTGAGCTCCGTCCGCAGCCGCCTGTTAAGAGAATCGATTATCGAGGCTCCTTCGTACGGCAAGGTCTCATTTGCCATCCCCTACATGCGCGACTACCTCTACGAACACAAAGCCGAACTGGAAGTTGAACTGTAGAAACGGCAACTGCCCTGCAAGACGAAAACCGTTTTCATACGGATTTAAAGCAGACGTAAACGGTTTTCGTCTGCTTTACGTTCGGGAATAAGACGCAAATTGCACTTTCGTATGGTTTTACGCCAAACGCAACACGCTTTCGTCCGGCTATGCGTCCCCAATCCAGACGAAAAGGGCCCCGAGCTCGTGTGAGCTCGGGGCCCTTTGTGCCGCACATCTATGAGATGGAATCGATGCGCACGGGCGCTACTCCATGTAGCCACCCTGGGATGGCGGAAACCTCGTCGTTCCCCGCCTGATGGGCGTGCTCAAGGCATCCGTCCCCCTCTTTATCGACGTGACCGGCAAAAAGCTCGTCGAGGAAACTATCCGCACGCACCGCGATGTGGCCGACGCCATCGCCTCACGCAATCCCACCGCCGCGCACGACGCGATGTATCTGCACCTGGTGTATAACCGCAACATGATTGCGGAGGGAGCAGGAGCAAAAGGCATTTAGGGCCCGACAATCATCTTTCTTTGGCAAAACGCAGGCGGTTCACGTACTGACCGAGGCCAAGGTGACCGAGATCACGTCGATAAAGAGGGGGACGGATGCCTTGCCGCTTTTTGCAATCGATTGGTGCAAAGGGGTTGACTAGAGCTCGCAGGCAACCTTGTAGCCATCGCCGATGGCATCGCGGATGTTGCCACACTTCTGGGCGTCGCCCAGCACGTGGGTGGTAACGCCGGCTGCAGCCAGGTCGTCGGCCAGCTTGGTGTTGGGACGGTAGCCCATGGCAAGCACCAGCGTATCGGCACCGGTGATGGTGTGGACCTCGCCGTCCTTTTCGTAGCTGATGGTGTCCTCGGTGATCTCGGTCACCTTGGCCTCGGTCAGTACGTGAACGCCCTTGGAGAGCATGCGCGTGATGAGCACCGCGCGACCGGCGCCACCCTCGTTGGCGGCGAGCGTCTTGGTCATCTCGATGACGGTGACATCGCGGTTGGCCGGCGACAGGTCGTTGACCAACGGGGCCAGGTAATCGGCCGTCTCGCAGCCGACGGTGCCGCCGCCTACGATGACGATCTTCTTGCCCGGGAAAGCCTTGCCGCCCAGCAGGTCGTCAGCCGTCATAACCTGCTTAAAGCCCTGCATGAAGGCCGGGGCGATGGGCTCGGCGCCATAAGCCAGGACGACCTCGTAGCCGGCGTAGTCGCGCTGAATGTCCTCGGCCAAAAGCTCGGTACCAAAGACGCACTTCACGCCCGCCTCAGCAAGACGACGGTACTGATACTTGATCACGCGGGTAAGTTCCTGCTTTGCCGGTGGAACGGCTGCGATGCGCATCTCGCCGCCCGGTTCGTCCTGCTTATCCACGAGCACCACGTTGTGGCCGCGCTTGGCGGCAATGTAGGCTGCCTCCATGCCCGCAGGACCAGCGCCCACAACGAGCACGTTCTTGGCCTCGGCGGCAGGCTCGTAGCCAGCCTCGTCGCGCTCCACGTCCGGGTTGACGGTGCAGGAGATGCGCTTGCCGAACATAATGCCGTTCAGGCAGCGCAGGCAACCGATGCAGGGGCGGATGTCGTCGGCGTTGCCGGCAGCAGCCTTGTTGCAGAACTCGGCATCGCACAGATTGGCGCGGCCCATCATGCAGATATCGGCAGCACCGTCCTCGATCAGCTCCTCGGCGATCCAGGCCTCGTTGATGCGGCCGACGGTGGCGACGGGAATGTTGACGTGCTTTTTGATCTCGCGCGAGCAGGCAGCGTGCGAGGCCTGCTGGGTACCGGCGGCGGGAATGGCGGAGCCGCGCTTGATGGTGGTGCCGCCCGAGACATGAATCATGTCGACGCCGGCCTTCTCCAGGCGACGCGAGACGTAGATCATGTCGTTGAGGGTCAGGCCGCCATCGGTGTACTCATCGCCCGAGATGCGGACGTCGATGATAAAGTCCTTGCCGCAACGCTCGCGAATCTCGGCGATGACCTCGAGCAAGAAGCGCATGCGGGCGTCGAGCGAGCCGCCGTACTCGTCGGTGCGCTTGTTGTAGAGCGGGGTCAAAAAACCGCCGAGCATGCCGTGGGCGTGTGCCGCATGGACCTCGACGCCATCGACGCCGGCCTTCTGCATACGCACGGCAGCGTCGCCAAACTGATGCGTGAGCTCGTGGATCTCATCGACCGTGATGGGGCGCGGCGCCTCGCGGGCGTAAGACGGGCCCACAAAGGACGGAGCGATCAGGCGCGGCGTGCCCGGAACGTTAAAGGCCATGTAGGCGGGGTGAAAGAGCTGCGGCATGATCTTGCAGCCGTACTCGTGGACGGCCGCGGCGAGCTTTTCCCAGCCGGGAATGAACGTGTCGTCGTAACAGCACATATCGCCCGGCAGATAGGTATAGGTGGGCTCGACCGTCACGACCTCGGTGATGATCAGGCCCACGCCGCCCTTGGCGCGGGCACGGTAATGATCGACCAAATCGTCGGTCACATAGCCATGGTCGGCCAGGTTGGTAGACACCGGCGGCATAAAGACGCGGTTCTTGACCTCGGTCGTACCGACCTTGATAGGGCTAAAGAGCATAGGATAGGCGGAGGACTCCATACAGGGTTCCTTTCGTTTGAGCCGCTCGGCGGCAGTTGCTAACACACCTATCGTATCAGTATCCGCCGCATTCGCACTCGCTCGCACTCCCTACCTTCAATCCCGACCCTCACAAAAAAGTTGCGGTGAAATACGGAGTAGATGAGGCTTTTGACAGGCAAAACAGTCCGTATTCCACCGCAACTGATGGGCGGGGTGGAATTGAGGACTCAGATAGTCAGTCATGCCCTCATCCGCCACTCCCTCACCTACAGCGCGCCGTCCAGCATAAGGTTCACCTTGAGCACGTTGACCGTGGGCTCACCGAAGACGCCCAGGAATCGGCCCTTGGTGCACTGGGCGATGGTCTCGCGCACCTCGCCTTCGCTCTTGCCCGTGGCCTTCGCCAGGCGCGGTACCTGGTACTCGGCGGCATCGGGGGAGATCTCGGGGTCGAGGCCGGACCCCGAACACGTCACCAGGTCGACGGGCACAGCGTCCATATCGGCATCGGGGTTGGCGGCACGGATCTTCTTCACGCGCGCATCAATCAGCTGCCGATACTCCTCACTCGCCGGGGACAGGTTGGACGGGGCACCATACGCCATGAGCTCGCCGTCGTCGCCTTCGACAATTGACACGTTCTGGATACGACCCCACATGTGGGCTTCGTCATCGAAGTTCTGGCCGATGAGCTCGGAACCCACAACCTTGCCGTCGACCGTAATGAGTGAACCGTTCGCCTGATACGGGAACGCAACCTGAGCGATGCCGGTCACGACGAGCGTATAGCCCAGGCCGCAGACAACGGTAAACAGCGCGAACACGCCAAGTGCGCGCGATGCAACACCTTTGAACATACAAACCTCCACTTACATAATGCCGCAGAACGCGAGCAGCATGTCGATGAGCTTGATGAATACGAACGGAGCAACGATGCCGCCCAGACCCCACACGAGCAGGTTGTGGGTCAGCAGCTGTCCGGACGGGACCTCGCGGTACTTAACGCCCTTCAGCGCGGCCGGGATCAGCGCGACGATAACGAGCGCGTTATAGATGATGGCCGAAAGAACCGCGGACAGCGGGCTTGCCAGACCGAGGATGTTGAGCGCGCCAAGACCCGAGTAGATCGGCGAGAACAGGGCCGGGATGATAGCGAAGTACTTCGCCACGTCGTTGGCCACCGAGAAGGTCGTGAGCGAACCGCGGGTCATGAGCAGCTGTTTGCCAATACGCACGACCTCGATGAGCTTGGTGGGGCTGGAGTCGAGGTCGACCATGTTGCCGGCCTCCTTGGCAGCCTGGGTGCCCGTGTTCATGGCCACGGCGACGTCGGCCTGGGCCAGAGCGGGCGCGTCGTTGGTGCCGTCGCCGGTCATGGCGACCAGGTGGCCCTCACGCTGGAACTCGCGGATCTTCTCGAGCTTGCCTTCAGGGGTGGCCTCGGCCAGGAAGTCGTCAACGCCGGCCTCGGCGGCGATTGCCGCGGCGGTGAGCGGGTTGTCGCCCGTCACCATGATGGTCTTGATGCCCATCTTGCGCAGGTCGGCGAACTTTTCCTTAACGCCGGACTTGATGATGTCCTTAAGGTACACAACGCCCAGCACGCGGCAGTTCTTGGTCACGACCAGCGGGGTGCCGCCGGCCTTGGCGATGTGCTCGACGGCCTCGTCGCACTCCTGAGAGAACACGCTGCCGGCTGCCTCCACATAAGTGCGCACGGAATCGGCAGCGCCCTTGCGGATCTCATTGCCCTCGTAGTTCACGCCGGACATACGCGTTGCCGCGGTGAACGGGATGAACTCCATACCCTTATCCTCGAGCGTGCGACCGCGCAGACCGAACTGCTCCTTGGCGAGCACGACGATGGAACGACCCTCGGGGGTCTCGTCGGCCAGCGAGGAAAGCTGGGCGGCATCGGCCAGCTCCGCGGGATCGACGCCATCGACCGGGATGAACTCGGCGGCTTGGCGGTTACCCAGGGTGATGGTGCCGGTCTTGTCGAGCATGAGGATGTCGACGTCGCCGGCGGCCTCGATGGCGCGGCCGGACATGGCCAGCACGTTGGCCTCGTTCAGACGGCTCATGCCGGCGATGCCGATGGCGGACAGAAGGGCGCCGATGGTAGTGGGAGCCAGGCACACGAGCAGTGCCACGAGCGTGGTCACGGCCGTGGGGTTGACCATGTCGTTAAGACCGGCCGAGAAGCAGGAGTAACAATACAGGGCCAGCGTGACCAGGATAAAGACGATGGAGAGGGCCACCAGGAAGATCTCCAGAGCGATCTCGTTAGGGGTCTTCTTGCGCGCGGCACCCTCGACCATCGCGATCATCTTGTCCAGAAAGCTCTGGCCGGGCTCACTGGAGATCTTGACGATGATCCAGTCGGACAGCACCGTGGTACCGCCGGTAACGGCAGAGCGGTCGCCGCCGGCCTCGCGGACCACGGGGGCGGACTCGCCGGTGATGGCGGACTCGTCAACGGAGGCAGCGCCCTCGATGACGTCGCCGTCGCCGGGAATCTGCTCGCCGGCGCGTACGATCACCAGGTCGCCGCGCGTGAGCTCGGTGCCGGGAACGACGGTGAAGTGCTCCTTGTCCTCAACGGACTCGATGCGATGGGCCTCGACATCCTTCTTGGCCGCACGCAGGGAATCGGCCTGGGCCTTACCGCGGCCCTCGGCAAGCGCCTCGGCGAAGTTCGAGAACAGGTCGGTGAGCCACAAGATGACCGCGATGGCGACCACATAGTAAGTGGGCACACCCGCGTCCTGCACACCGAAAATGGAAGCGACGGCCAGGACGGAGGTCATGACGGCGGAAAGCCACACTAGGAACATGACCGGGTTTTGAATCTGGACGCGAGGATCCAGCTTGGCAAACGAGTCGCGGACCGCGCGGCCCATCATGTCTTTTTGCATAGTCATAAATCTGCGCCCTCCTTTACGCAATCATCTGGAAGAACTCGGCAACGGGGCCAAGCGCCAGGGCCGGGAAGAAGCTCAGGGCACCGATCAGCAGAACGATGAACACGAGCAGGAATACGAACATGCCGTTGGTGGTAGACAGGGTACCGGCGCTCTCGGCGACCTTACCCTTCTTGGCCAGCGAGCCGGCGATAGCCAGCGTACCGATGATGGGCATGAAGCGGGCGAACAGCATCTCGAGGCCGAGCATCACGTTGATCCAGGGAATGTTGCAGTTCATGCCTGCAAACGCCGAGCCGTTGTTGCCGCCGCATGAGGTGAAGGCATACAGCACCTCGGAGAAGCCGTGCGCGCCACCATTGTTGAGCTGGTCGGCAAGACCGGGCACCATGCAGGCGATGGCCGAGCACACCAGAATGGCAAACGGAGTTGCCAAGCACAGGACAACTGCCCAGCGCATCTCGCCCGGCTCGATCTTCTTGCCCAGGAACTCAGGCGTGCGTCCGACCATGAGGCCGGCGATGAACACTGTGAGGATGGCGAAGCCGATCATGCCGTACAGGCCGCAGCCCACGCCGCCGAAGACGACCTCGCCCAGAGCCATCTGGAGCATCTGGACAAAACCGCCCAGCGGGGTATAGGAGTCGTGCATGGAGTTAACCGAGCCATTGGAAGCAGCCGTCGTGAAAGCGGACCAGGTGGAAGAGGAGGCGATACCGAAACGGCTCTCCTTGCCCTCCATGTTGCCGCCGGCCTGGCCGTCGGTCATCTCGATATTGACCGCTCCGCCATCGGCCAGCTGCGGGGTGCCCGCATGCTCGTTGACGGCGATGATGCCGGTGAAGATCACCAGCAGGATAAGCATCGCCGCGAAGATGGCCTTGCCCTGCTTGGTGTTCTTGACGCCGATACCGAAGGTGAAGCAACAGGCGGCCGGAATCAGCAGCAGGCTGGTCATCTCGATGATGTTGGTGAAGGCACTGGGGTTCTCATACGGATGGGCGGAGTTCACGCCGAAGAAGCCGCCGCCGTTGGTGCCGGACTGCTTGATGGCGACCTGAGGAGCCGCGGGACCCTGGGGCAGGAACTGCTCGGTGACCACGCGCGCGCCCTCGACAACCTTGCCGTCGACCTTGACCGTGTCGCCCTCGATCTGGGCGCCGTCGATGACGCTCCAGCCGCCGTCTGCATTAGGCTGAACAGCAACGGGCTCTACGAGCTCAGCCTTCTGAGCCGGCTGGAAGTTGGAGATGACGCCACCGGCAGCCAGGCAGATGCCGAACACGAGGTTCAGCGGGATGAGCACATACAGGACGGTGCGGGTGAGGTCGACCCAGAAGGAACCCAGACCCTGCTCCTTGACCTGACGGAAGCCGCGGATGAGCGCGAACATGACCGCGATACCGGTGCCAGCGGAAACGAAGTTCTGCACGGTGAGACCCATGAACTGCACAAGGTAGGACAGGGTGGTCTCACCGGAGTAGGACTGCCAGTTGGTGTTGGTTATGAAGGAAGCAGCCGTATTGAACGACAGGTCCCATGACACACCCGGCAGGTGCTGGGGATTGCCTGGCAAGAAGGACTGAAGCGCCTGGAGTGCCACAAGAGTCACGAGGCCGATCCCCGAAAAGACCAGCACGCTCGCCAAATAGCGCCTACACCCCATCTGCTCTGCCACGTCGATGCGAAGCAGACGATAGACGCCACGCTCAACAGGAGCAATCACAGGCGACAGGAACGTATGCTCACCATCCATGATATGGGCCATGAACCGACCGAGCGGAACGGCCAGGACGACGAGCACGGCAAAGTACAAGATGTACTGAATCGCAGCCTCCATAGTTTACGAATCACTCCTCATCAGAATGTAGATGTAATAGATAAAGAGTCCAATGCAGACAACTCCGATGATGGGAATGAGGATGTCCATTTACCGCCCCTTTCACGCGCGGTCCGATGTCTCGGACGCCTGCTCTCGCAAGCGTCTGGGGACAGTAAACGCTTCTAGGGATTAAAGAGGCGTGAGGGCCGGGGCTCACGTCCTTAAGATGCCGTAAAGATGCAGGTAGAAAGCACTATTGCGGCTGCAGTGCGCCTATACTCGACCTCGCGAGCATACAGTGGCGTCCTCACCGCGTATGCACGCATGGACAACGCTTCAGAAAGGCTACGTTATGCAGCGCGACGCATCGGACACTCGCGTCAATCCAGACCTCATCCTCAAGGCAATTGAGAAAGACGAGGTCGCCGATGACGCTCGAACCAGCCGGGGACACCTCAAGATTTTCTTTGGCTACGCTGCTGGCGCGGGCAAAACCTATGCGATGCTTCAAGCCGCCCACGCCGCCAAGCGGCGAGGGTTCCTCGACGTCTTGATAGCGT
>CABUBS010000025.1 GCA_902489855.1 uncultured Collinsella sp. | reverse complement strand
AACTCGCACGCCCCCCCCCGATTACGTATTCAACGTGGTGCGGGTGTGGCGCCGGGCACTCGATATGCTGCGCGACGGCGCGTGGGACCCCGATGCCGTGGAAGAGCTTGAACGCGAGCTGGGGAGGTCGTTTAACCGTGGGTTTACCGATACGTACCTGCGAGGGCGTTCGGGTGCCGAGCTGATGAGCTTTGAGCGCGCAATTAACCAGGGCGTGCGCGTGGGGCGTTTGGTCGCTGTGGGCCACGAAGAGGTGACCGTTGAGCTCGACGCCGCCTCGAGATTCGGTTCTATCCGGGTGTCGACGCGCGTCCCGATGTGCCCAAGCGCTGGCCGCAGGTGCCCTGCCCGGTGGATGCCGCAGCGGGGAAGCGCGTCGTCGTGCATTGCAAGCGTAAGGTGGACGCGGGCTGCGAGGTATACCTGATTCGCAGCGCCGGCGTGTTGGATCAGACGGCGGCGGTGTTGGAGCGCATGCGGGCCGAGGCAGATGCGATTGCGCCCGTTGCACGTGCCGTTGAGGTACTGCCCTTTGAGGACGTTGCGGTGGATGGCGGTGCGTCGACGGAGTTGGTGGAGTGCGCGGCTCCCGCTCGCATGGTTTTTGCTTGGCAACTGATGGATGACGACCCGCGCGGAGAACTCGATTTGTCCGACGCCGTTGTGGTGCTTGACGAGGTGTGCCGCACGGGTGACGCTGACTGGACCCGCTCACTGATGCAGCGTGCCGGGCGCGTTGTCTGCCGCAACCTGGGACAGGTGGTGATCGCTCGCGAGCTGGGCGTGACGTTTGACGTGGCGGCGCCGGTGTTCTGTGCGAACCGGACTACGCTCGCCTGGCTGCGCGGGCTTGGTGTGGGGCGGCCGACGACGCAAGCAGTCGCGGCAACGGACATGTGCGGCACACCGTGTACTTGCCTGCCGAGTTGCTCGGCAATGATGCGGAGCGTATTGCCGAACTGGCTGCTGAGCCCGGCGTCTTGGGTCCGGTCGACGCCGACCGTCCCGAGCTTATGGTGTGCGAGCACTGCCTGCTGACCGCCGAGGGCGTCTGCGCCACCGATGCGACGGGACAGGTCCGTTGCCGCGACTGCTTGCGTCGTCGGCAGGTACGCTATCTGGTCGAGCGTGACGGTACACGTCTGCCGGTCGCCGTTGACGCGTGCGGCAGGACGAGGATTTTCCTGTCGTAGGTGCCGCGTCGCGTCAGTTTGTTATCATATGAGAGTTTATGGACTTCCAGCACCGCCGTATCCGGTGAGGGTGCTATAGCAAAAGGAGGATACCCAATGCTGTCTGTTGACGAGCAAATGCGTATCATCACCTCGGGCGCCGCGCAGATCGTCCCCGAGGCCGACCTTCGCAAGAAGCTTGAGAAGGGCGAGCCCCTCAACATCAAGCTCGGCGTCGATCCCACCAGCCCCGACCTGCACCTGGGCCACGCCGTGCCGCTGCGCAAGATGCGTCAGTTCCAAGACCTGGGCCACAACGTTACCCTCATCATCGGCAACGGCACCGCGCTGATCGGCGACCCCTCGGGCAAGAACTCCACGCGTCCGCAGCTTTCGCAGGAGCAGATCGAGGCCAATGCCGAGACCTACGTGAGCCAGGCTATGAAGATCCTGGATCCCGAGAAGACCACCATCGTGCACAACGGCGACTGGATCCTTTCGATGGATCTGTCCGGTCTGCTGCAGGTGTGCTCCAAGTTCACCGTCGCCCGCATCCTCGAGCGCGACGACTTTACCAAGCGCTACCAGTCTCAGACGCCGATCGCCCTGCATGAGTTCCTGTATCCCGTGATGCAGGCTTTCGACTCTGTGCAGATCAAGGCCGACGTGGAGATGGGCGGCACCGACCAGCTCTTCAACCTGCTCGCTGGTCGCGAGCTCATGGAGAAGATGGGTATGGAGCCGCAGATCGCGCTTACCATGCCGCTGCTCGAGGGCACCGATGGCGTGCGCAAGATGTCCAAGTCCTACGGCAACTACATCGGCCTGACCGATGCTCCCAAGGATATGTTCGGCAAGACCATGTCCATTCCCGACGAGATGGTCGGCAAGTACTATCGTCTGGCCAGCTCGCTCACCCCGGCCGAGGTCGACAAGATCGACGCTGCTCTGGCCGATGGTTCCGCCGATCCCTATGAGCTCAAGCGCGCACTGGGCCGCGACCTGTGCGACACCTACCACGGCGCCGGCGCCGGCGACGAGGCTCAGGCCGAGTTCGACCGCGTGTTCAAGGAGGGCCAGCTTGCCGACTTCCCCGAGAAGCACGTTGAGCTGACCGTCAACGACGAGGGCCAGATTTACCTCGCCGGCCTGCTCAAGGACCTGGGTCTTTCTGCCAGCGCCGGCCAGGCCCGTCGCGATATCGACGGCGGCGGCGTCAAGATCAACGGCAAGGCTGTGGCTCCCAAGAGCTACAACATCGATCCCAGCGCCCTCAAGCTGGGCGACACCCTTTCCGTAGGCAAGCGCAAGGGCTTCAAGCTGATCTAACGAGCGAGTTGACCTCACAAGTGCAATAAGGCCGCAGCCGGGAATCCCGACTGTGGCCTTTTTAGATGATCCCATGGGGACGGAGGAAAACGGATCACCGAGGGGGTCGGTCTGACCCGGTGATCCGTTTTCCTCCGTCCCCAAGGGATCATTTGGCGGTGCCGTTAAGCGGAAGGGGTGTTATCGGAGGCCTCCTTTTGGGCATACAATGGCTATTGGTTTGCTGCGGTGAAGGCCCGTCCGCTCCGCAGCTTTTTTCTACGGTTAAAGGAGTATGTATGTCCGTTGAGGTCATGAGGTCTGTGATCGAGGCCGCCGAGGGTCGCGTGCCCGTCGACAAGCTGTTTGCCAACGCGCAGATCGTCGATGTGTACGGCCAACGCCTAGCGCCCGGTAGTGTTGCCGTCAAGGATGGCGTGATCGTCGGTGTGCTCTACGATGGTCGCGACGATGCCGCCGGTACGTATGAGGCTACCGAGGTCATCGATTGCCAGGGCCGCTATCTTGCCCCCGGTTTTATTGACGGACACTTGCATATCGAGTCTTCGAACATCCGCCCTGCCGAGTATGCGCGCATGGCGGCGACGCGCGGTACCACTACTGCCATTGCCGACAGCCACGAGATTGCCAACGTGGCGGGGCTCGACGGCCTGCGCTTTATGATCGAGGACGGTCGTCGCGCTCCTATTTCCATCAAGTACATGATGCCCTCGTGCGTGCCCGCACTGCCCGACGAGCAGGCCGGTGCCGTCATCACCGCTGCCGATATGCAGGCGTTTTTTGCCGAATATCCGGGTGATGTCTTTGGTCTGGGCGAAATGATGAACCTGCCGGGCGTCTTTATGGCCGATCCCGAGACCTGTGCTCGTATCGACGCTGCCAACCAGACGCCGTCCAAACAGGTCGACGGTCATGCCCCGCTCGTTGCCGGCAAGGACCTCAACGCCTATGCTGCGGCAGGCATTATCGCCGACCACGAGTCGACGATTCCCGAGGAGGCGCTCGACAAGCTGTCTCGCGGCATGTACGTGATGCTGCGCGAAGGTACGTGCAGCCATGATCTGGCCAACCTGTCGCCGATGCTGCTGGAGAATCCTGCGCGCGCCCGCCGCTGCTGCTTTGCGACTGACGACCGCGCCCCTTCCGATGCGCTTGCGACCGGCATGATCGACAATGCCTGCCGCGTGGCGATTGAGGCCGGTATCGACCCCGTGGTCGCTATCTCTATGGCGTCCCTCTCCACGGCCGAGGCGTTTGGCCTGGATCACGGCTGCCGCGACCCGCACGAGCTCCGCGGTGCGATTGCCCCGGGCAAGCGTGCCGACCTGCTGGTGCTCAATGACCTGACGTTTGCCACGGCTCCGCATCGCGTATATGCCGCCGGTGCTTTGGTGGCGCAGGACGGCACCTTTGTGGGCGAGATTGCACCCGAGATGGCCGAGGTTGCGGCCCTTGCCGATGAGCTGCGCGCCTCCGTTAAGCTGCCGAAGCTATCGCTCGACGTGTTCGACTATGCCTTTAAGTCGGGCGAGGCCGTGATTGACGTGGTGCCGGGCAAGGCCATCACGGGCATGGTTCGTCCCGAGACTGACGAGAACTTGCGTCGCATTATGCTGATCGAGCGCCACGGCCGCGGCGTGTCGCTGCAAGCCGAGGGCGCCGACGGCGACGGCCCCGCTGGCCTGGGTCTTGTCGGCAAGCACATCGGTCGCGGCTGGGTGCGCGGCTTTACCATCACGGGTGGCGCCATTGCCTCCACGATCGGCCACGACTCGCACAACGTGTGCGTGGTGGGCGACAACGCCGCCGATATGATGGCCGCCGTTGAGGCCGTGGGCCAAGGTGGTCACGTGCTGGTGCGCAACGGAGAGGTCGTGGCGCGCATTCCGCTGGCGCTCGGTGGCCTTATGAGCGAAGGCACGGCCGAGGACGTTGCCGCGCAGCACGACGACTTTATGGTCAAGGCGCGCGCCATGGGTATTGAGTCGCCGCTCGACCCCATCATGGGCATCATCTTCCTGCCCCTGCCGGTCATCCCGACGCTCCGCATTCGCCCCGAGGGCATGTTCGACGTCACGACCTTCACCTACGCCGACTAGTCATCGGGGACGTTCTTAAACGACTGGCCGTCGGGGTGGCGTGTCGCCTGGCGCCGCGACCGTAGGACCTCTGGCATGTGTGAGCTATTTGCCAGGTCCTTGTAACGTTTACGCCCGCGGAGTCTTATTTGAGCTCCCTTTGGGTACGTTGGAATCGGATACACGTTCGATTCCAACAAGCCCGAAGGGAGCTTTTCTATGTTTAAACTGATTGCATCCGATATGGACGGCACACTGCTTGACGAAAACGGCCAGGTGCCTCCCGAGACCTACGAACTGATTTTGGCGCTACGCGAGCATGGCGTGCATTTTGCCGCATCGTCAGGTCGTCGCTACGATCGCCTGTGCGAGTTCTTTGCGCCCGTTCGCGACAAGATGGACTTTGTCGCCGCTAACGGCGCCCAGGTCTACGCCGACGGCAAGATGGTAGACCGCGAGGTGTATTCGCACCTGGCGATTCGAAAGCTCGCTCAGGCCGTCGCGACGTTTCCCAATCTGCATCTTGCACTTTTTGACCGAACCAAGTCCTTCTTGCTCGATGACGAGTGCAAGTTCGTGCGTGAGGTCGATAAGGACCTTTCCAATGCCGAGCGCATTTGGGAGCTGCCCGATCCCAGCGTAAATATCATCAAGGCGAGTATCTTTTGCGATGACGGTGCCGTTATGGACAGCGCTTACGTACTACAGCGCGAACTCGGTCAGCTCTTTACTTTTGCGCCTTCGGGCAACGCGTGGATCGATGCCATGCAGCCCGGCGTATCGAAGGCCTCGGGCATCGCGCAGCTCGCGGAGCATTACGACGTTGGACGCGACGAGGTCATGGCGTTTGGCGACTCGATGAACGACTACGAGATCATTCGCTTTGTCGGCACGGGCTGCGCGATGGAAAACGCGCGTCCCGCGCTCAAGGCGGTGGCCGATCGCGTGGTGGGTTGTAACTGCGACCACGCCGTCCAGCAGGAGCTCCGTCGCGTGCTGGAGAGTCTCGCTTAATCCGGCAGATGGGGACGTTTCTTTTCTGCCGGCAGTGGGGGACAGTTCTTGCAGCTTTTTCGCGAAGAGTGTCCCCAACGACTAGTCATTCAAGAACGTCCTCAGTGACTGGCCAATGACTAGGCGAGAGCGGCCATGATGGTGCGGGCGACGCCGTCGTGGTCGTTGTCATATTCGGTGATGGCATCGGCGGCCTCGCGGTCCTCGGGCTCGGCGTTGATCATGGCCATGCCGTGGCCCGCTGCCTGCAGCATGGGGATGTCGTTGATGTTGTCGCCGAACGCCCAAGCGTCGGCGAGACGCTCGCCCAGGTGCTCGCAGAGCCACGTGAGGGCCGTTCCCTTGGTGGCGCCCTCGCCCATGACCTCGATATTCATGGCGTACGAACGCGTGACCTCAATGCCTCCGAGCGTGTCGAGCTCCGCCGCGATGGCGTCGCGATCGGCCGGGTCGTGCCAGTACATGGCGATGCGCTCGAGCGGCTCGACCTCGTCGATCTTGCTGTCGATATCCATGTCGATCGGTGTTCGTGTGCGCTTGAGCGAAGCCGCGATGTGGGGGTCGCCGCCGCAGAATTCGTCCAGGCGCGTGTAGAGCGAGCGGGGGAGGAAGCACTGCCCATCCGCGAAGATATCGAAGGTCACATCGTGGCCGGCGGCGATGCGATGGATGCGATGGGCAATGCCGCAATCGAGCGGACGGCTCAAGATGCACGTGGCGCGCGAGGCGTCGGTGGGCACAACGTCGTCGAGCTGCCAGACGCTGGCACCGTTGGCACAGACCGCGTAGTGTACGGCGGGGTGGGCGAGGATGGGCTCAAAGATGCCCGACAGAGGACGCCCCGTGCAGGGCACAAACTCAATCCCACGTCGAGCGAGTTCGTCGAGCATTGCCCAGGTGGCGTCGCTCATCTGCTTATCACTCGTCAGCAGCGTTCCATCCATATCGGAAAACACAATCATTCGCTGCGATCCTTTCTACTGGCATAAAAAGCGTGGCCGAGGGCGGTGATGCCCTGGCCACGCTCGGGTTCTATAACGGTCCGCGTCCTAGCGATCGGCGAGCGGCTTGTACTCAAGCGGCTCGATAACCGGACGGTAGGCGGGCCGGATGATGCGGTGCGCGCAGAAGAGCTCTTCCATGCGGTGCGCCGACCAGCCTGCCATGCGGGCGACGGCGAACAGCGGCGTAAAGAGCGTCTCGGGCACGCCGAGCATCTTGTAGATAAAGCCCGTGTACAGGTCGATGTTGGCGCAGATGGGCTTGGTCATGCCGTGGTCGCGCATGACCTGGGGTGCCAGGCGCTCAATGCGCTCGATGAGTGCGAACTCTTCGCCCAAGTCCTTCTTGGCTGCCAGTGAGCGCGCGTAACGGCGGCAGACCTCGGCGCGCGGGTCGCTGAGCGTATAGACGGCGTGGCCCATGCCGTAGATGAGGCCGGTGCCGTCGAAGGCCTGCTTGTCGAGGATCTTGCCCAGGTAGGCCGCGACCTCGTCCTCGTCCTCCCAGTTGGAAACATGCGCGCGGATGTCCTCGTGCATAGACACGACCTTGGCATTGGCACCGCCGTGGCGCGGGCCCTTGAGCGAGCCGATAGCCGCGGCGTAGGCGGAATACGGGTCGGTGGCCGAAGACGACAGCACGCGGCAAGCGAAGGTGGAGTTGTTACCGCCGCCGTGCTCGGCATGCAGCATGAGCATCACGTCGAGCAGCATCGCCTCATCGCGGGTGAACGCCATGCCGCCGCGCAGGACCTGCAGGATGGTCTCGGCGGTGGAGAGGCCGGGCGTGGGGTGCGGCACGTGAACCTCGGAGCCGCGAAGCTTGGCGATCGAGGCCATGTGTGCGAAGGCGGCGATGCGCGGGAGACGTGCGAGCATGGAAATAGCCACGTCGATTTCGTGCTCGGGCGTGATCACGTCTGGTTCGGCATCGAAGGCGTAGAGCAGCAGCACGGCGCGCTGGAGCACGTTCATGATGCTCGACGACACCGTGGTCATAGGGAACTCTTTGACGTACTCGTCGCTCAGATGTCTAAAGGCGCCCAGGCGCTCGCAAAAGCCGTCGAGCTCTTCCTTGTTGGGCAGCGAACCCGTGATAAGCAGATAGGCGACTTCCTCGTAGCCGTAGCGATTCTCGGCCTGGGCATTGTTGACCAGATCCTCGATGCTGTAGCCGCGAAGCGTGAGCTTGCCCTGATCGGGCACGACCTTTCCGTCGACCTTGTTGTAGCCGTGCACATCCGAGATGCGAGTGAGGCCCGCGACCACGCCCGAGCCGTCGGCATTGCGCAGGCCGCGCTTGACATTGTGCTCAACAAACAGGCCCTCGTCATAAGGGTCGGTCGGCAGGCCGTGGTAGAGGCTTTCGCTCTCAGGCGAAATCTGGCGGCTTGCTTCGTAATCCAGAACCAGGCGGCTCAAGTGGTCATCGAAGCGGTAATAGATTTTCTTGGCGTCGTAGGCCATGTGCGCTCCTCTCCGGGCCGCATCGGGGTGACTTGCATGGGCATGCGCGCGTCAGGCTATCCCCAGCGGCTTGCTCGCTACAGGCGGTACATAAAGTTGAAGACGTCCTCGCGCTGGATGGACACGTTGACGCCCGAAAGCTCGCCGGCCTCGGCCAGCGCCTTCTGCAGCTCGGCGAAGTCGAGCTTGGACTCGGCGGTATCGGCCAGCATGGTCATGGTGAAGATGTCCTCGATAATGGACTGCGTGATGTCGCGGATGTCGACGTTGGCCTCGCCTAGGACACGGGTGACGCCGGCGACGATGCCGGGGCGGTTCTTGCCAAGGACGGTGATGACGATACGGGAGGACGAGATCTCGGCCATGGGAAACCCTTTCGCGTGATTGCGGCGCGCGCGGGGCGCTCCGCTACGGTACAGTGTTCATCATTGTACCTGTCTGGCGCAAAAAAGGCGCGCTCGCTGCGGCGTTACATGCCTGCAACATGAGCGTAAGGGGGAAGGCCGTACGGGGAAGAGCCGTCTGGCGCGTGTCCGGCTCGTGTTGGGTTGATTTCCGATCTCAGCCGAACACATTGAGCGGACAGGCCGTTCCCGCAGTCAGCCGAACGCCTCCGACGGCTGATTCCGAACTGGAAGCGGAGGGCATCCCCGCCCTTCGGTAGGGGATACCGCTCCGCTGCGTATGCCGCGGGCGGCGCCCCTATCGGACCACCGTGACCTCAGTTGGGATGGGCCCAGCACTGCCGCGTACTCGGTGGGCTAGAGCCAACTGATCGTCTTCACGTCGCGTATGACGATATTTCGGTCGTCCGGCTCGGTGATGCCGTAGCCGAACGCTTGGAGCGTCTCGATGGACTCTTGAACGCGGGGACGAGTCTCGTCGCGCCCTCTAGTCCTCGGCAGACCAATCGAGTCCGAACTCCTTTCGGGCATCCTCTTCGCTCATGACTTCGAGAAGGTCTCCGGGTTGACAACGAAGGGCGAGGCATAGCTGCTCGAGTGTGTTGAAGCGAATGCCGCGAATATGCCCTTTTTTAATACGGGACAGGTTCACGGGCGTGGTTCCAATCCTTTCGGCAAGTTCGTTCGAGGAAATCTTTCGCTCGGCCATGATCTTGTCGAGGCGAACAATTACGGGCATGGCGTTTCCTTACGCAATCTCGTCGGAGTCGAGGTACAGCTCTCGGGCGTACAAGAAGAGCTGGGAAAGCATGAACAGGACGATGCCGAGAACCAGAGAGGTCCAATCGAATGATGAAGCGATCTCTTGGGCACCGACGGCCCCCTCGCCGCCAAACATCGAAACGGAGGTTTTGAGTGAGCCGGCGTAGAGGCTGGTGGCAGCTTGAACAACGAAGAGAATGCCGAGCACCTTCAAGCATGTCGCAGACCCTTTCTTGAAGGGGTCTCCGCTCTTGATCGTCCACACGAGAACGGCGCTGAGGATGGTCGTAGCGATACCGATGACGGCAGGGACCAATGTCGAGATCGCAAGGGCTGGATACGCGGGGGAGTCTGCAATTACAGGGTTGTCGAGCACTTCGATTGCTGGCTTTAAGGAGAACGCCACTTGTGCGATGGCGGTGGCGCAAAGGGTCGCAGAGGCTATCGCACATGCGATGCGGAAGGAATGAAGCCGGGGAGTGCGATTGTCGGAACTCATAATAACCTCCGAAGAATTTAAAAAACTCAGGTTACTTTTTAACAGTTTATGTTAAATTGACTTTGCTGGCAAGTAATCACAGCATGCTGCAACCGAAACCCCTCTAGATTGGAGAGGATTATGTTCAGTACTGTTAAGTCGTGTAAGCTCTTGGTTTTCCTCGGCCTCGCTCTTTGTTTGTTGCTGCCGGGAGCCCCCGCTTTTGCGGATACCCCGATGCCTCCTTCCCAGGAGAGCAGCCAGTGTGCCCTCGTTGAGCCCCTCGGGTATACGGACGACGTCGTCGATACCTACTGGAGCTACAGCTGTCCTCGCGGCGTAAGCGGGCACAGCATCTCGATGTTCAACATCTCTTACAAGACGATCTCCTACCGAAATGGCTATCGCCGATCCGCGCATCATAGGGAATCCCGCCTCGCTGCAATGTGCTCCTGTGGTGTTCTTGGCACAACTGATAAATGGCAATTTGTCTATAGCACCTACTAGATGCGAGGAAGGGCCGAGCATTTTGTTCGGCCCCTCTGTTCCGACTGGATGAGGTTAAGGTTGGCGATGAATATGCTCAAAATCTCGAAGGCGATCTTTAGGTCGCTTCTCTCCTCCAGGTCGCTCTGTGTTGTCGTTGTTGCGTTGATGGTTCTTTGTGCTCTGCCCGTCTTCAGGAGCGCGGCTGGCATCGACGGACGGGTCGAATACCTCGAGTCGGGAATAACCCGTGTTGAGCAGGAATTGTCAGCATCCTATGCGGATGCGCTTGTGAATGCGGGGGAGGACGGTGTCTATACCTCTTCATCAAGCATGCCCGCGCTTCTGTACCCTCTTGCCGCGGGACGTCTTATCTTGGCACCGCTCTCTCCCCTACTTCCGTTTCTGCAGGTATCGGATGGAGCGTACTCCTTTTATGACGGATCGAAGGAGTACTTGCTATGGGCCGCAACGGCCGTTGCCGTCTCGTTCCTTGCCGCGCGTCTTAACAAACGTGAAAAACTCATCATCCAGGCACCGATGGGTGAGCTGGGCAGGCTTGTTGCATCGAGCGTATGGGCGAGTGTTTTTGCGATGCTTGCCGTCTTCGCCGTCAATCTTCCAGGGATAATCGCCGCACTTGTGAAGAATGGCCCGGGCTCGCTGTTCTATCCGATAGGCTACGTTCAATATGCGACTCCGGTTATCAAACCGGCTTGGCTGGTGTTCGCGCAGACGGCCATCTTGCAATTCTTGGTGGCGGCGTTCATCTCGCTCGTCGTTCACCTTGCCGTGAAGATTGCCAATAACCCTACGCTTGGAATCGTGTTCGTATGTGCCCTGATGGGGGCGACGATGGTTCCCGGGTATTACGGAAGATCCATCGCTTTACGTGAGTTCGCCCTGTTGAATCCCCTTACGTATGCGAACACTGAGTTGACCGTCGGCGCCTATAGCCCGTACCCGACAACGCAGATAGTGAATCTGCCTGGACTTTGCTTCGAGCGTGGCGCGATTACCCTCGTATGCGCAATCGGGATCGAGGTGCTGGCAATTAGCCTGCTTTGCGTTGCTGGAAAGAGCGGCTGCGCGCGCCCGATGCCCCCGATTTGTCTTGAGAGAGGTTCCTTCACCGCATCGAGAGCGGCAACTCGTTCGAGCGCTTGTGCCTCCGCCGTTGCATACGTAAGAACGATGGGGAAACTGCTCCTGCATTCTCCTGCCCTCGCCGTATGCGCGATTGCAATGTCGACGACGATGCTGGCCCCGGCTCTGGTCGAGGTGTTTCCTGACGCTGATGACGTTTCCGCTGTTCGGTATAGGGATGGGGAGCTCCGTTCAATAGATCGGTATCTAGAGCAGGACGCTGCGAATATGGATGTCGAGGGCAAAACGGCCCTGGAAGACATGCGAGATGCTCTTTCGGGTTTTGTGTACGCGCCTACGCCTGCGGAGGGGTTTCGAAGCCTTGCGACGTACGAGCGCGCTCGAGGCGAACTGGGCGCGGCAGATGCGACCCTCCTGCAATCGATCGGAATCGAGCCGGAGACTCCTTCTCGTGCGGAGGCGCGCGCCCTTCTGCTCGAGTCGATCGCGAGCTTGCCGGACCCCAAGGTTTACGAGTTAAGTACGAAGATGCCCCCATTAATCCTCCTTTCGTATTTCCAGGCAGCGCTTCCTTCCTTGTTTTGGCTGTTGCCCGTGGTTGTCACATCGCTTGCGTGCACCCACCTGCAGTGCCGTTCCCTTCTGGTTTTCCAAGTCCCCGCAACAGCGCATGTGCGTTTTCTGACGGCTGTTGCGTTGTCTCTCCTGCTTGGCTTGACGCTGCTTTTGGTGTCGATGGTTCCCGCTGCAGTTGTGTCCGCGATTAAGAACGGTGCGGGTGGATCGGAGTATCCCGTCGCTCTCATTCGAGCGGGGGCTTCGACAACGTCCATGGTGGGGGAGGCGGTGTTGCGTAGCGTTCCGTTGCTGGTCATGGCATACGGCGTGATTTCCGTCGTCGCTGCGTTGACAGCAGCGATTAGCCGCAGCCCCGTTGTCACCGGAGTGGTTTGCGCGGTTCTCTTGGTGTTGGGTTCGTTGAGCGCTCATGTTGAAAGCGCGGGCATGGGCGCCGCGCTGCTGGCTCCATTCGCCTCGTTTGATCCCGCTTCCCAGGTGGGGACGATTGGGTTCCTTGGGCGAGGGACGAACGCGATGCCTTTTGGAGAGGTCGTTGGCGCATCGGGCGCTCTGCTGGTGGTCTTGGGCGCCGTATCTCCGTTGTTGGTGCGCCTGGGTGTTCCGAAGATCGAAAGGGGATGATCTCGATGATTGACCTTCAAACGCTGACGATCTCTTATGGAAAGAAGGTGCTCGTAGATTCGGTGAACGCTGAGTTTGCCCCGGGTACGGTCTACGGTCTCGTCGCTCCGAACGGGCATGGAAAGACGACGTTGCTGCGTGCGATGGCAGGTTTGCCGGGTCCTCGCGTGGACGGGAGCATCGTTCTGGATGAGGTGCAGGGTACGGGTGCGAGAGAGGTCCGTTCTATGATCTTCTATGCACCTGGTGAGGGAACGCTGCTGTATCCCGGATTGCGTGCGGAAGATCACCTCAAGATGGTTTGCGATATGTGGCCGCATGCTCGTGATATCGAGGAGGTAGTGGAGCAAACGCAGATAGGCGAGTTCGCGAAGATGAGGATCCGCGCTCTGAGCCAGGGTATGAAGCAGCAGCTTACCTTGGCGATTGCGTATGCGACGGGTGCGCGGTACCTCCTGTTGGATGAACCCATGAACGCGCTCGATCCCAGCAGGGTGGACTTGCATTCCGGGATTCTCAGGAAGCTGGCCGATTCTGGTACGTGCATCATCATGTCATCCCA
Source organism: uncultured Collinsella sp. (assembly GCA_902489855.1). Classification (GTDB taxonomy): domain Bacteria; phylum Actinomycetota; class Coriobacteriia; order Coriobacteriales; family Coriobacteriaceae; genus Collinsella. Next base: position 2,274 of record CABUBS010000025.1, on the reverse strand, counting down.
CATCTTGGATTCGGTCGATAGACTGTGCGATGAGATTCTGTTTTTGAAGGATGGGAGGCTCATTAGAAGCATTCCGCAAGATGATGCTGCGCCGAAGTCTCCCGGATCCCATTTCGCAAGGCCTGCCGGACGCGCCGAGGGTGCGCTAAGCGCGTATCGGCGGCTCTACGGAGAGGGCGGGTAGAAATGCAAGTTAAAAATCTATGTGGTCAATGTGATACCGTTGAACCCGCATATCGATACCGCTCAGTCATTCGCCTCGCCCCCGTCGCACGTATCTTCATTCGGTCTGTCATTATTAATCTAACGATGCTTTGAGGAATGTAGGTGCTTCTGAATGTACTGTCGACTTCTTCTCAAACTAATCCTAAGAGACAAGGCCGTATGGATTTGTACGCTCGTTCTCGCTGCAGCCTTCTCCGTCCCCATTGCGTTCAATTCACCCATCTACGGGCCCTTCTTTATGAAGCAGGGCATGCAGAGCTTTGTCGACGCATTCAATACGCGCGCGCCCCAGGCCAGCGGCATAGACCTATCGCCAGAGCAGCAAGCTGACGCGGAGCTTGCAAGATATGCGAACGCCGCCCTCGCCGCTCAAACCGACGCCGCCTTTCTCGATTCTGCCGAGAGCTACTACGCGCTCATGGACGAAGGCTTCCAATCCGGGTCCATCGTGGGAGACCAAGAGACCAATGACGCAGACCTCGCGTATTGCCGCGCTCTGAGCAGCTCCGGCATCACGGATATCCCGGCCTCCGCAAACGACCTGCCGTTCCTTTCCTTCCTGCCTTACGCCATTGCCACGGCGCCGTCTTTCCTTCCCTTCATCCCCTTCCTTCTCTCGTCGATACTCGTGCTCGGCGCCACAAGGCCCGGGACCCTGGCGGCGAAGGCGCCCGCGCCCAAATTCCGGCGCCTTATCCAGATCGTGTTTTCGATAATCGGCGCGGGGACCGCGATGCTCCTCGCCGGCCTCGCACCCGGGAGCATTTGCGCCTTGGCCCTAAACGGATTCGGGCAAATTGGGTACCCGATCGCCTTCTTCCATGACGGCGCGCTTGCCACCACGACCGCGGGAGACGTCTTCACGACCCTGCTTCTCGCGCTGTTTGCGGGCGGAACCTTGATATCCGTTTGCTCCGTCGTCCTATCGACCGCAACGAGGCGCGTCCTCGCAGGCCCCCTTGCCTCCGCGCTGCTTGTCGCGGCCCCGGCATTCCCGTTATTGTCCGATTCGGCGCTGGAGCATAATGCCGTGCTCGGGCTTCTGCCGCTGGCCGTGTTCTCGCCTATCGAGGCCACGGGTTACGTGGGATGCTTCCCGACGGAATTCATTAGCTCCGGTTCAGGCAGAGCATCGATGCTTGCCGTGGCCCTGGCATACGTCGCGGTCCTTTTTGCGGTCGGCGCCGTTGCGGCACGTTCGCCCAAACAGGCTGGACCCGCTAAAAAGCACCATGGGCTCGAGCTTCTAGACGCGAGCGTGGGATACGGGAGTACGACGATACTTTCAATCGGATCGCTTTTCCTGAGCCCGGGAACGGCGGCGGGCCTCGTTGCTCCCAACGGCTCGGGGAAAACCACCCTCCTGGAAGCGCTGTCGGGCCAATTTCCCACCCGCATCCGCTCGGGAAGCCTGTTGGCAGACGGAATCTGCCAACGTCGATCAGCCGAATTTGCAGGACTCGTCTACCTGAGCTCTTCGGGCAGCGCGGATCTCTACCCCACGCTATCGGCCATCGAGCACCTTGCTTTCGTTAGGGAGGCGTGGAAATCGGCCACCGACATCGACTCGCTCTGCAGCTCCCTCGGAATCTCCCCATATCTCGACAAGCCGACCCGTAAACTCTCGACAGGAATGAAGCAGCAGGTAAAGCTTGCCATGGCGATATCGACCGATTGCCCTTACCTCATCCTCGATGAACCGCTGAACGGCCTCGATCCGGGAAAGCGGAAAACCTCCTGCGACGCGATGCGCAGCGAGGTGGCGCGGGGACGAAGCGTGCTCATTTCAAGCCATCTGCTCGACGACCTGGCAGACCTCACCAACTCGTTCTACTTCATCGAGGCCGGCACGCTCGTGGAAAAGATCGAGTCGTCCTCGCAGACGCTCAAGCAGGAATACCTCGATACATACGAGAGATGAATGTGGGGGAGTGTTCGGATGAAGTTGATATTTAAGGTCCAGCTCGTGTTGGGTTGATTTCCGATCTCAGCCGAACACATTAGGCGGACAGGCCGTTCCCGCAGCTAGCCGAACGCCCCCGAGGCCCC
>CABUBS010000024.1 GCA_902489855.1 uncultured Collinsella sp. | reverse complement strand
AGTTGCTGCCGATGAAGCCGACCCGGAGCCGTTCCTTCGCACCAACGTGGAGGGCACCTTCCGCCTGCTGGAGGCCGTCCGCAAGTATGGCATCCGCTACCACCACGTCTCCACCGACGAGGTCTACGGCGACCTGGCGCTCGATGACCCGGCGAAGTTCACCGAGGAGACGCCTTATCACCCGTCCTCGCCGTACTCGAGCACCAAGGCCAGCTCCGACATGCTGGTCCGCGCCTGGACCCGCACCTACGGCCTTCGCGCCACGATCTCCAACTGCTCCAACAACTACGGCCCCTACCAGCACGTGGAGAAGTTCATCCCCAGGCAGATCACCAACATCGTCGACGGCGTGCGCCCCAAGCTCTACGGGAAGGGCGAGAACGTCCGCGACTGGATCCACACCGAGGACCACTCCTCGGCCGTCTGGGACATCCTCACCAAGGGCCGGATGGGGGAGACCTACCTCATCGGCGCCGATGGGGAGAAGAACAACATCACCGTGCTGCGCATGATCTTGGAGGCCATGGGCCGCGACCCCGAGGACTTCGACTGGGTCGCCGACCGCCCCGGCCACGACCGCCGCTACGCCATCGACTCCACGAAGCTCCAGCGCGAGCTCGGCTGGAGGCCGGCCCACACCGACTTCGCCGAGGGCCTGAAGGCCACCATCGACTGGTACGTCGCCAACGAGTCCTGGTGGCGCCCGGCCAAGGAGGCCACCGAGGCCCGCTACCGCGCGCAGGGCCAGTAGGAGGGGATAGACCTATGGCAGACATCGCATTCGAGAAGGACCTCTCCGTGGCGGAGACCGGCATCGAGGGCCTCAGGGTCGTCGACCTCGCCGTCCACGGCGACTCGCGCGGCTGGTTCAAGGAGAACTGGCAGCGCGCCAAGATGACCGCCCTGGGCATCCCCGACCTCAGGGTCGTCCAGAACAACATCTCCTACAACGACAGCCGCGGCGTCACCCGCGGCATCCACGCCGAGCCCTGGGACAAGTTCATCTCCGTGGCCCGCGGCTCGGTCTTCGGAGCCTGGGTGGACCTGCGCGAGGGCAGCGCCACCTACGGGAAGGTCTACACGACCGTGCTGGACCCCTCGAAGGCCATCTACGTGCCGCGCGGCGTGGGCAACTCCTTCCAGGCCCTGGAGGACGGCACCGCCTACACCTACCTGGTGGACGCCCACTGGTCGCTCGAGCTCAAGAGGACCTACACCTTCGTGAACCTCGCCGACCCGGAGCTCGCCATCGAGTGGCCGATCCCGCTGGACCAGGCCACCGTATCCGAGGCCGACCTCAACCACCCGATGCTGAGGGACGTCGTCCCCATGGCGCCGAAGCGCACCCTCGTCACCGGCTGCGACGGCCAGCTGGGCCGCGCGGTGCGTGCGCTCGCCGAGGAGCGCGGCGTGGCCAAGGACTTCGACTTCTGCGACATCGACACCTTCGACATGTCCGACCCCGAGGCCTATACGCAATACGACTGGTCGCTCTACGGCACGGTCGTCAACTGCGGCGCCTACACGGCCGTGGACAGGGCCGAGACCCCCGAGGGACGAACCATCGCCTGGAAGGCCAACGCGACCGGCCCGGCGCTTCTGGCCCGCACCTGCGCCGGGCACGGGATCACCCTGGTCCACATGTCCTCCGACTACGTGTTCGACGGCACCGCCGAGGTGCATGGCGAGGAGGAGCCGTTCAGCCCGCTCTCCGTCTACGGCCAGACCAAGGCCGCCGGCGACATCGCCGTGGCAGGGTGCCCCCGCCACTACATCATGCGCTCCAGCTGGGTCATCGGTGAGGGCCACAACTTCGTCAAGACCATGAAGGGGCTGTCCGACCGCGTCGCCGACCCGGAGGACGGGCTCGCGAAGGTCACAGTCGTGGACGACCAGTTCGGCCGTCTGACCTTCACCCGCGACATGGCCGAAGGCATTTTCTGGCTGCTCGGCTACCGCGAAGGCGACCACGAGCCCAGCGATCCGTGCGCCTTCGGCACCTACAACCTCACGGGTTTCGGCAGGGTGGTCTCGTGGGCCGACATCGCGGCAAAGGTGTTCGAGCTACGTAACGGCAACGCCGACGCGGTGAAACCCGTCTCGACTACCGACTACTACGCGAACGCCGCGGGCCCCGTCGCCCCGCGCCCGGTCCACTCCGCGCTCGACCTCTCCAAGCTCGAATATACGGGCTTTGCGCCTCAGAATTGGGAGAAGGAGCTGAATGAATATATCGACTTGTAGCTGCTTTAACGACAAACATTCTGTCTTATGTAGTCGCGAGTACTTGACGGAATCGGGGACTTTTACGGTGCCTTTCCGATCGGTTCTATTCGGTAGCCGATTTGTTGAGGGATGGTGATGTGCATGAATAATTTGAAACTTACTGACGTTCAAAAGCTGACGCTGCATCTTCTTGAACATGTAATCGGCATTTGCGAACGTGAGAACATCAGGTATTACGTGGGCGGCGGCGCTTGTATTGGCGTTGTCCGGCATGGCGGGTTTATCCCCTGGGATGATGACGTGGATTTATCTCTCCCTCGTGAGGATTTTGAACGCCTTGTTGCTTACGTAAAGGCTCATCCTGAGCCTGGCTATGGCATTTGCGATAGATGGAGTGATCCTAATTGGCGTTTTTGCATGTGCCAATACGTCGATTTGGAATCTGAGATTGAAATCGATTTGGCCGCTGAAAAGCGTAGGGCTCATATATGGATTGATATTTTTCCGATTGACGGATTACCTGACAATGCGATTGTCAGATGGGTTCATGTTAAGCGAATCCTTATGACGCGCTACTTAATCCAAATCGCTAATGCCGCCACCCAGGTTGACACGCACAGGCAGCGTCCCCTCGTTGAACGAATGGTGCTGTCTGTTTGCAACAAGCTCAAGCTTGGTGATCATATAGATAGCTTGGCAAAAATGGAGCAGCTTGATCGCCTATGCAAGAAATACAGCTTCTACGATCAGAATTACTGCGGCAATATGCTCGGTAGATATCGTGAGCGCGAGGTCGTTCCTTGCTCTTATTTTGGAGAGCCTGAAAAGGGCGCTTTCTGTAACATCAAGGTTAATATCCCGGAACGTGTTTCTGAATACCTGACTGCCTTGTACGGCGATTATTTGACGCTGCCACCTGAAAACCAGCGCATTGCCCACAACGTTAATATCTTGCGCGAACGCAGCGGACTTGATGAAAGCGGCCCGAATGAGTGACCTAAAATCAATTTGGAGCAAGGTTGACGGGTCTCGCATTGTCGGACAGATTGCGCGTGAGCACATGGTCGCATCAACTTCGCTTACGGTTGCGGCTTGCGGCGTTTCTCGCAAGGGCCTTGAGATAGTTCGCGATGTTATGTCCCTTAAGCTCTACAGGCGTATATCGAAGAAAATGCAAGCCGACCTGCCTTCGTTGAAGGTTCAGATAGAAAATGAATACCAGCAGGGAGAGGTTAAGCGCAATAACACTATTTGGACGCTCTGGCTACAGGGGGAGGGTAAGGCCCCTTACATAGTTCGGGAATGCATATCCAGCATGCGCGACAACCTGCCAGAAAAGCAGGTGGTTGTCCTTGATCAGGACAGTTTCGGCGAATATTGCAAACTTCCGCAGCATGTTTTGGAAAAGTATAAAAATGGAGTGATTAGCAGAACGCATCTTTCTGACTTGTTGCGACTTGAGCTCCTGTGCACAAAAGGTGGGACTTGGATAGATTCTACGGTTTGGCTATCTGGCAAGCCACCAGCGTTCATGACCGACTCTCAGCTCTTTTTGTTCCAAAATCTTAAACCAGGGCTGGACGGGAAAAGCATCTCGATGTCCTCTTGGTGGATTACCGCTCAAGCACCCAGCAAGGTTCTTTTGCTCACGAGGGCGCTACTCTACCGTTGGTGGGAGAAATACAATCGCATGGATGACTATTTCCTCATCCATTATCTGATGCAACTTGCAATTGACTGCTACCCGGATGAATGGGGCCGCGTCGTTCCTGCCTCGAACGGAACCCCTCATTGCCTCCTGCTGCGACTTGGCGACACCTTTGATAAGGGTGTATATGAAGGTTTGTGCGAGCAGTCGAGCGTTCATAAGCTTACTTATAAGAACGTTGAGCAATTTTCAGGGCAGGATACTTACCTAAATCATATTTTCCCTGGTTTTGGAGCGAAGTCATGAGGGTCCTTATTCTCGGTGACGCGCAAGGGAATAGCGGGCCCTCCAATGTTCACAAAGAGTTCCTTAAGCATTGGCCGAAAGACGACCGCATTGACTTCGTAAGCGCAAGGGACAAGATAGGGTTCATTCGAGAGGGAATCGCGAAGGGTCTGAAGGCTGATGTCGTTATCTCGCCTCTGGTGAATTTTCCCTGCATCTTAGCGCATGACGTACTGCATATTCTTGGTAAGCCGATTGTTTGTTTCAATCATGGCTACGTTGCTTTTGAAAACGAGATCAACCGACTGGGCCATTCGCAATGGTGGGTGAACCGTTATAAGGAAGCCTTAAGGGGCTCGGATTGCATAGTCGCGAATTCCCCTCTTCAGCGAGACTTCGTGCTGAATTATCAGCCAGAGCTTGCTGACCGTATGGAAAACGTAATGCTGGGGATAGATAGATTTATCCAAATAAGCTCTCATTGTGATGAGGGGCTGTCTATTGTTGTGGCGAGCGGTGGCTCGAGAGAGATAAAAGGAAACGATGTGGTCGCAAGGGCCTGTGCCTTGCTGAATGAAAACAGCCCTTCGTGCCGTTTGCGCGTATACGGAAAAGTTGAACCTGGGTTTTCTTCCGCCGAAGAGTGGGGTGTCGGGGAGGTTTGCTTTATGGGACAGATTCCCCGTTGCAAATTCCTGAAGGAATTAAATACAAGCAGTCTATTCATCATGAACTCGCGGCACGACTCGTTCGGGCTTAGCCTCTTCGACGCGCTGAGGGAGGGATGCTCGGTCCTGGTGTCGCGCAACTGCGGGGCGCTGGAGGTGTTGGACACCGAGGACTGCGACGTGGTAGAGGACTGCGAGGACGTCCGGGAGGTAGCCGATAAGATGGCGTATCTGCTGGAACATCCCAACGCGAAGCGCCTCTACGCGACCATCGACTTTGATGCGTGCTGCTGGGATAAGCAGGTCTCCCGCCTACGCGAGATTTGTGCGCAGACCGTTGCCGACAAGCGCAGGGGAGGGAAGCGATGAGCATCGACTTCAAGCCCGCGCTTTCCGTGATAGTCCCCGTCTACAACGTGGAGCCGTACCTGTGCGCGTGTGTCGACAGCATCCTGGGCCAGACGTTCCGCGACTTTGAGCTGATCCTCGTCGACGATGGTTCGACCGACGGCTGCCCTGCGATCTGCGACGCCTACGTTGAGCGAGATTCGCGCGTGAGGGCCATCCATAAAGATAACGGCGGCCTTTCCTCAGCCCGCAACGCCGGTATGAGGGCAACGCGTGCGGAGTTGCTCTCGTTCATCGACTCTGATGACTTCGTCCACCCCCAGATGCTCGAAGCACTAGTTACCCCACTGCTCGCTGATGCGAGCGTTGGTGTGGCCATGTGTGCTTACCGGCGCTGCGACGGAGAGGACGAATGCGACATGGGCATCAGAAAGCTGCCCGCGCCCGAGATCATGGGCGCTGTTTGCGCTTTGGAGACGGTGTACGGCAACGCCGTGCCCAACATCACATTCGTGGCGTGGAACAAGGTGTACCGCCGTGAGCTGTTCGAAAAGTCTGGAGTGGAGTACCCCGAGGGCAAGCTCTACGAGGACGGGTTCACCACGTACAGGCTGCTCTACGAAGCCGAGAATGTCGCGCTCGTCGACGAGCAGCTTTACTTCTACCGCGTGCGCCCCGGCAGCATAGTCTCGGGCAAGAAGCAGGTCGACGAGCGCCGCATGGACGAGCTGGACGCCGACATCGAGGCGTGGGAATTCTTCCGCGACAAGGTGCGAAGCCTGGCGACCGCCTCGACCAAGGCGCTGCTTCGCACCTGCATGTGTATTTGGAGCGATGCGGGTGAGGATGGATATGGGCCCGCTGCCAAAAAGCGGGCCATGGACGTCTATAAGGACGTTTGGCGCGCCAGTTCAAAGACGCTGCGAGGTGAGCCAAGCAAATGGCTGGCTTATGGGCTTTTCCCCTATATTCCGCGCATGGTCGGTCGCGTGATTATTGGCTTGTGAGGATAGATGTATGAATGTACAGGCTGAAAAGAGCCACTCTCTAGAAACGCTGCTGCTAGTTCTGATTCTTGTGCCGTTGTTTAAGCCAACTGGACTAGGGCAGATAGCGTTATTTAACACGCTATTCCAGCTAGGGAAAGCCGTGTCCCTATGTGTCATCCTGTTTCTTTTTCTTGGAAGCTTGAGAAAGATCAAGGTAACAGCGTTAGAGGTTTCGCTGGCCGTATTTTGGGTTGCTTACACGATCGGGTGCTACCAAAGCTGTGCTGGTTATGAGACGGTCCTAAATTACTCGCTTACTTCGCTGGCCTTGCTGCTCCTCTTTAAAATCGAGGCGATGGAAGGTAGGGTGCGAGAGCTCATCAACGCCTTATGGTGCCTCTTTACTGTGTCGATTCTCCTGCAGGTCGCAACGGTGTTTATCGTGATGCAAGGTGCAGTGCTCTTCCCCGGCGACTACACACGAATGTACTTGTTCGGCGAGGACAACTACTCTGCGTTTGTGATGCTGCCAATGACTGCAATCGTCTTATATGCGGACGCGGTTAATGAAGACGGGACGAGGTGGAAACACCGAGTCACTATCGTGTCGTATTTGCTGGCGCTCGCATCCTATATCTACGTGCAAAGCGTAGCCGCCGCGCTCGGGTTCTTGCTTTTGGGCATTTGCTACCTAGGCAAAGGAAGACTGAATTCTTTCGTTCATAAGCTTACTTTGAAGAAAATCGCCGTCGCCTTCATCGTGCTTCTCCTCCTCGTCCTCGTCTTCCATATCCAGGACTTCATTGGCGGCATTGTGTCTACCTTTTTGGACAAAGACATCTTCACCTTGAACAGCAGAACCATTATATGGAAGCAGGCCGAGGGGCTTATTGCCGATAAGCCCCTATTCGGTTGGGGGGACGGGCTAACCGAGGCTATGATTTGGGGCGGTCACGCACATAACATATTTCTCCAGCTTCTGACTATCAGCGGCGTTGTGGGGACGATTGCCTTCTTCTGCTATATAGGCCGCGCTTTCGTCGATGCCGGGAAATCAATCCTCAGTAATTCCGGTTCGATTCTTATCGGTGCTCTTGCGGCCATGGCTTTGCTGACCTTTTTCGATTTCTATATCGGCATATCCGCGCTGTTCTGTTTCGTGGCGTTCGTCTCCGTGGTGCCGGCCTCGTTGACTTCTAGGGATTCGCAGCTTGAGGTAGTGGACGGCGGTGCAGCACAATGACGGATCTGCACGGCGTCCTCATCCTGGTTCCGCATCAGGATGACGAGGTTAACATTGCCGGGCAGATCATCCCCTCCATCGTCGAGGAGGGGTTGGAGTGCCGCATATGTTTTACCACTAACGGTGATTTCCGTGAGGAAGACGGGCCTGTTCGGGCCAAGGAGGCGCTCACCGTCGCTGAATTTCTGGGGGTGACTCCGGAAAACCTCGTGTTCTTGGGGTACCCCAATTACGACGAGAAGCGCCACCTGCACGATTACCCCAACGAGTCCATGCCCTCCTTCGGGCACGACAAGACTTACGGGTGCCTTGACGGGCGGCCCTGCTGGTCTGCGCGGAGGGCAGAGGGGCCTCGGGCCATTGCGGGGGAATCGACGGTCGCCGACATCGCCGACGTCGTCGCGAGCTTTATGCCGGACGTCATTCTGTGTGTCGACTTCGACGCGCACCCCGATCACCGAGCCCTGTCGCTCTTCTTCGACGAGGCAATGGAGCGGGTCCTGTGGGCAAAGCGAGGGTATGCGCCCCTCGTGCTGAAGTCGTTCGCCTACGCCATGAGTTGGAACGGCCCACGCGACTACTACGAGTTTGCGGAGACTGTCCGCCCCTCTGGCTTCCCCGAAGCCTGGCCGTTTGAGCTGGAGAACCCCAACTACCTGTGGGACGATCGTGTGCGTCTGGCCCCCAATCCGAGAACGCTAACGCCCGGGCGTAGGGGAAACCTCGTGTATGAGGCATTCAGACGCTATCCGTCACAGGTGGCCTGGCCGCATTACAGGAGCGTGTGCAACGCCGACGTGGTTTGCTGGCCGAGGAGGACCGACAACCTGCTCTTCTGCGCCGAGGTCTCCGCTTCCTCAGGGGATGCGCGGCAGCTCGGGGGGTTTAGGCGGTTCGACGTCAAGAGTGTCTGCGCGCCGCTGGAGGACATCGAGTTCATCCCGATCGGCTGGACACCTGACGCTGCGGACGAGGCACCTTTTTTCAAAATCGTGTTCTCGGAGCCTGCAAAGCCCCGACTCGTCCGCGTCTGGTGCTCGCCCGGGAATATTCCTTGCGGCGTAGTGCGCTGCACGAGCGATGCCGGGAAGGCTGCACTGGGCCGGTTTGGCAGTAACGCCGGGGTTACCTTCGACCTTGGCGGCGGGGTTGAGGCCTCGTCGCTGACGCTCGACTTCGGCGGATTGGAGCGCCCGTTCAGCATCGCAAGCGTTGAGGTACTCGGCTGCGAAGACTCGCATTGGGAGCCCCTCCTGGGCTTCTCCGAAATGATCGCGCGCCACGGTGGGACTATCCCGAAGCCGGGCCGTTTCGCCAAGGCCAAGTCGCTGATGGCAAAGTTGCGCGCGGCGTTCTATTACAGGGTCGAATGCAAGATCGGAAAGGACAGACATGTCTAGATATTTGACGCAGGGAAAGCACTTCTCGAACCTGCAGGTGTGGTTCGAGGACGAGGCCCCGACGAAGGGCGAGATGCGCGGCGCGGACACTCTGTGCATGCACGCCAGCGGATCGCCGCGCATCACGGTGTGCGGCAAGCGCGTCGAGGGGGTGCCGCAGCACACGCTGCTGACCGACTTGACCAAGGGCGAGGACGAGCTCTACCTGCTTTTGGGGAAGACCGTGCGCAACGAGGTGAACCGCGCGAAGCGCGAGGAAGTGAAGGTCGACGGACTCGGCGACCTGGCCGCGCACCCGGGCATGCTCAGCCTTATGGAAGAGACCTACAACGGTATGTGTCGCGAGAAGGGCCTGGGCTGGGGCTTCCCGCGAGCCGAGGTCGCGTCCTATGACGCGGGGGGGTCTTCTGATGAGCGTCGCCTACGCTAACGGGAAGCCCGCCGTCTTCCACACCTATATCCTCGCGGGGAAGACGGCCCGTCTCTACCAGTCGTGCAGCGAGTTCCGCTTCGATGGAAACGCGCACCGAAACGCCATCAGCAGGGCAAACCGTTTCCTGCACTGGCGCGATATGCTCGAGCTCAAGGGGCTCGGGTTCGATACGTACGACTGGGGCGGTGTGGGGTCGCTTGACAACCCCGGCGGCATCGACAAGTTCAAGATGGGCTTCGGCGGGAAGGGCGTGACGTTCTACAACGTCAAGGTGCCGGTGTCCCTCAAGGCGAAGGCGTGGAAGCTCGCCTGCGGCCTGCGAGGCCGCGAGTTCTAATCAACCATTGTTTGCAACTGCGGTTTTGACTGGGAGTGGTCGCGATATCTGACAGCAGCACAACTAAGAGCAAGGTGTTCTCCGGCGTGATATGGACGGTGCTCGAGCGCTTCAGCGCGAGCGGCGTCTCCTTCGTCGTCTCCATCGTCCTGGCACGTGTTCTCATGCCGGACGACTACGGCCTGGTGGCCATGGTAATGATTTTCATTACGCTGGCGGACGTCTTCATCAACAGCGGCTTCAACACCGCGCTCATACAGAAGAAAGACGCCGACGAGCTGGACTTCTCGACAGTGTTCTGGTGCAGCATGGCCATGTCCTTGTTCATCTACGCCGTGCTGTTCTTCTGCGCGCCTCTGGTGGCGGACTTCTACGGCGAGGCGGCGCTGGTGCTGCTATTGCGTGTTTTCGCGCTGCGAATACCCATGGCGGTGCCCAACTCCATCCAGCACGCCTACGTGTCGCGCAACATGATATTCAAGAACTTCTTCTTCTCGACGCTCATATCGACCCTGGCCTCGGGCGCGGTGGGCATCGCCATGGCGTTCATGGGGTTCGGCGCTTACGCCCTAATCGGGCAGTACTTCACCAAGACCGTCTTCGACACCGTAGTGCTTGTATTCATCGTGGACTGGAGGCCGCGCCTGCAATTCTCCTGGGAGCGGGCCCGCGGCCTCATGCGCTACGGCACCGCCGTGCTGGCTGCCGACCTGTCGGGTCAGTTCTTCGACCAGCTACGCGGGCTGATTATCGGCAGGTTCTACACGTCGGCAGACCTGGCCTTCTACAACCGCGGCCAACAGTTCCCGCAGTTCATCACCTCGAACGTGAGTTCCGCGATCATGACCGTGCTTTTCCCCGCGATAGCGAACGAGGCCGATGACATGGCCAGGGTACGCGCCATGACTAGGCGCGCGCTAAAGACCATGGGCTTCGTGTTCTTCCCCCTGATGATTGGCTTGGCCTGCGTGGCCGGTCCCTTGGTGGACGTGCTGCTGACCTCCAAGTGGGAGGGCTGCGTCTTTTTCCTACAGGTGCTCGCTATCTCGAATGCGCTTGGGTTATGGGGCAGCGTCTCCCTGGACAGCCTGAAGGCGATCGGCAAGGGCGGCGTCCTAGTGAAGCTCGAGGTCGTCAAGAAACCGGTGTACGTGATGCAGCTCGTAGCCGGCGTGTTGGTGAGCGTGCAGGCCGTTGCCGTGACCATGCTGCTCTATGGCATCTACGGGGCGCTCATAAACATGCGCGAGCTAAGCAGACACACTGGCTACTCCATCAAGAGGCAGCTTTTGGACGTCGCGCCCGAGGCTGGGATGGGCGTGGCCATGGGCGCGGTCGTGTACGCCCTGAACGCGCTACCCGTCCCGAACCTAGCGAAGCTCGCGGTGCAGATAGTCACCGGCGTTGCCGTGTGCGTGGTCATCGCGCGCGGGGCCCGCATGGAGAGCTGGGAGTACGCTGCCGGGCTCTTCCACGGGAAGGTGGGGCGCAAGGGCGGTGACGAGACGGGAGACGAGGCATGAGGATAGACCCGAGGCTTATCGAGGCGAAGCACCGACTGGGGGACGTGCGGCGCAGCCTATGGCCGCGATACAAGGAGCTGCGACTGCACCGGCTGGGCGACCAGGACGCCTGGTGGCGGGAGCGTGCTCACGAGGTTTACCTCAAGTACCAGCGCGGGTACTCAGACCTTATCGAGGAGGGCGTGCAGACCGCGGAGCGACGACCGTCCGACCGCGTCTGGGTGCTCTGGCTGCAAGGGATGGGCAACGCGCCCGAGCTCATCCGGGCGTGCCACAACTCGCTTTTGGAGCACCTCCCCGACAAGCGGGTGACGGTGCTCTCTGCTGAGAACATGGACGACTATATAGACCTGCCCGGCTTCTTGCGAGACAAGCACGAACGGGGCATCATCCCCATGGCACAGTTCTCGGACCTGATACGGGCGAATCTGCTGATGAACCATGGCGGGACGTGGATGGACTCCACGGTGCTGCTGACCGGTGACGAGTTGCCCCGCTATTCCATGGAGCAGCCGCTCTTTTGCTTCAAGGAGCTAAACTTATCCAACAAGGACGCGGCGCCCATAGTCGCGTCAAATTGGTACATTTCGGCATTTTCGGGGTCGAGCATCCTCGGTCTGACCCAGAAGCTGCTTTGGCAATACTGGGAGACGAACGACAAGCTCGAGCAGTATTTCATCTTCCATATCTTCTTCGCGCTTGCGAGCAGACGGTACCCCGACGAGTGGGCGGCCGTGCCCTTGTTCAACAACACGACGCCGCACGAGCTGATGTTCGAGCTCGGCGACGCGTATTCCCCTGAGCGCTGGGGACAGATATGCCGCGCCACCGACGTTCACAAGCTCCAGAGATACGACACCTTCGGCGCGGGAACGAACTACCGGCACATCATCGACGAGTGGGGAGGTGCCCGATGAGCGCGGCCGGTGCCCTGAAGGACGCCCTGAGCCCCGTTTGGCGCAGGGTTAAGGCTGTATGGGAGAGCCTTTCTTCCAAATGCAGGTGGGCCTACGGCAGGAGGCTCGCCCGCGAGGCGACTGTGAAGCCGAACAAGGTCGTGCTCTCGTGCAACTTCGGGCGCGGATACCTGTGCAACCCAAAGTACATCGCCGAGGCGCTCGAGCGGCTGTACCCGGGCGAGTTCGATTTGGTGCTGTTGGTGAAGGAGCGCGATAACGGGCTGCCGGGTTACCTGAGGCAGGTTAAGTACAGGAGCCGGGAAGCCCAGAGGGAGCTCGCGACGGCGAGGTTCTGGGTTTATAACTTCCGAAACGACGAGAAGTTCGTGCCGAAGAGGGATGGGCAGATCTATATACAGACGTGGCATGCTTGCCTTGGGCCGAAGCGCAGCGAGGGGGACGTTGCAGACCAGCTCGGTGACTCCTATCTTGCCGCCGCTCAATACGATGGTTCAATCACGGATTTTATGATTGCCAATAATCGACTTGAGGCCGAAAAGTACCAGCGGGCGTTCTGGTATTCCGGTCCCGTTGTAAGGGCTGGCGTCCCGCGCAATGCTCCGTTGATTCGGCCAGCCGATACTCTTGGGCAAAAGATGCGGCGAGTGCTTGGTGTGGATGAAGGCGTTGCAATTTGTCTCTATGCCCCTACATTCCGCGCCGATTGGTCTTTTGAGCAGTACGAGTTTGATTTCCAAGCCGTTGTCGAGGCCCTTGAAGCGCGTTTCCAACGACCGTTTGTCTTCGCGTATAGGCTTCACCCGAATCTCGCATCGAAGCCGCGACCGAATTTTTTCCTGCAGCACATAGATGCGACCGATTACGAGGATACCCAACAACTGCTCGCTGCGACTTCCGTGCTGATTTCTGATTACTCCTCCATTATGGAGGACTTTCTGCTGACGGGTCGACCTGGGTTTCAGTACATCCCCGATTTGGCGGATTACATGGACGATCGAGGTCTCTATTATCCGCTTGAGCGCAGGCCTTACCCCATAGCGTCAAATGAAAAGGAGCTTTTAGCGGCTATCGAGTCGTTTGACTTTGAAGTATTCGAAAAAAAAACGTCGTGCGTTTTTTGAATACGCAGGCTTTGTTGAAGACGGTAAAGGCGACGAGAGAATTGCAAACCTAATGCATGACCTGGCTTCACCCGAGTCTTCCGTCTCATGCGTTTTTGAACCTGGCGAGATCTGGGATCGACCCGTGACCGCATATGACAATCAACATCCGAGAATGAGAGAGGATTAACTTATGAACGTAGCAATCATCATTGCGGGTGGCGTGGGCTCGCGCATGGGGCAGGAGATCCCCAAGCAGTTTATCAACGTGGGGGACAAGCCCGTCATCGTTTACACGCTGGAGGCGTTCCAAGAGCACCCCCTGGTGGACGCCATCGAGGTCGTGTGCTTGGACGGCTGGGAGCAGGCCCTTCGCGCCTACGCGCGGCAGTACAGGATAGACAAGCTGAAATGGATCGTGAAGGGCGGTGCGTCGGGCCAGGAGTCCATTCGTAACGGCGTGTACAACCTGAAGGACGAGCTTGCCGAGGACGACGTTTGCATCATCCACGACGGAGTGCGCCCGATGCTCGACCCCGAGGTCATCACCGACGTGGTGCGCGTGGCGGAGGAGCGTGGTAACGCCGTGACGAGCATGCCCTACAACGAGCAGATATTCCTCGTGGATGAGGAAAATCCCGGCACCACCACCCAATACATCCCCCGCGAGACCCTGCGACGCGTGTCCACCCCGCAGGCCTACCGCTTCGGGCTTCTTGACTCCAAGTACCACGAGGCGTTCGAGAAGGGTGTGGGCATCGACGGATCGAACTACACGAACACAATGATGGTACAGCTGGGCGTGCGCCTGAACTTCGCCGCCGGCTCGGACCGCAACATCAAACTCACCACGCCCGAGAACCTCGAGTTCTTCCGTGCGTGGGCCGCAGAGAGGGAGGCAAAAGGTGAATAGGCTGGACTGCCCCCGCTACGTCACCGACCTCGACGCGGTGTGCGCCCTCGACCTGCCGTGGGGCATCCTCGCGGGAAAGACCGTCGTGATCTCGGGCGCCACCGGGATGATAGGTGCGTTTCTCATCGACGTGCTCATGCGCAAGAATTCAACCGAGGGGCTTAGTTGCGACGTCGTGGCGCTCGGCCGAAGCGCGGGGAAAGCTAAGGCTAGGTTGCCATACTTTGGGCGGGACCACTTCTCGTTCGAGGAGGGTTTGGTCACAGCGTCCGGCTACCGGCCCGTCGCCCCGGCGGACTACGTACTGCATCTGGCAAGCTCCACGCACCCGCGCCAGTACGCGACCGACCCCATTGGCACTATTCGCGCCAATGTCGACGGCCTTCAGAACCTGCTGGAGTACTCGGCCGGCTGCGGGGAGGTTCTGAAGGCCGCTTCGTCGGTAGAGGTGTACGGGCAAAATAGGGGGGACGTGGAGCGCTTCACTGAAGGCTACTGCGGCGACATCGACTGCAACACACTGCGTGCCTGCTACAACGAGTCGAAGCGGCTGGGCGAGGCCATGTGTCAGGCCTACCGCTCTCAGAGGGGTGTGGAGTCCGTGATAGCCCGCATCGCCCGGGTTTACGGACCGACGCTTCTGCCTGACGACTCCAAGGCGCTGTCGCAGTTCATGCACCGCTCGCTTACGGGCGAGGACGTTGTCCTCAAGAGCGATGGCACTCAGCGTTTCTCGTACCTGCACGTGGCGGACGCCGTTTCGGGTCTGCTGTACGTGCTGCTGTTCGGCGCTGACGGCGAGGCCTATAACCTGGCCGACGAGGGGTCCGATATTGCGCTCAAGGACCTTGCGGCGATTGTCGCCGAGGTCGGCCGTGTAAAGGTCGTATTCGACCTGCCCGACGCCCAGGAGGCGGCCGGGTATTCCAAGGCGACGCTGGCGCTCATGGACGGATCGAAGGCAAAGGGCCTCGGCTGGATTGCTTCTTACGGAATTGCTGACGGAATACGTGCGACTATGGAGCAAATGAGCCAGGCAGGTTAGCCCCCCCCTCTAAAAGATATATTCGAATTTTCATAAGGCCCGGTCGAAAGACTGGGCCTTATATTTGAGCAACTAGGCCTACACAGGCACTGACTTTTGTTGTTCTCGGTTAATTAGACCGCCGAGAGCAGCCAGCGCTGGGCGGCGGTGCCGTTTGCCCTGTGCAGCTGAAGGGCCGCCCCGTCGTAGGCCGAGCCGCCGGGCACGTCGAGCGCCCGGGAGCCGTCGGCCGTGAGCAGGTCGTAGCCCTCGCCGTCGGCGCGCACGAGCCACAGCTGGCCGTCTGAGCCGGCCGCCTCGAACGTGGCCTTGGAGCCGCCGTCGGTGAGCAGCTTGCCGCCCGACGACACGCGGTAGAGCCCCGTGGCCGCGTCGCGCTCGAGCCTCACCCGGGGCGAGCCGGACGACAGCCGCGGCGTCTCCGACGCCTCGACGGACAGGCGCGGCGCCAGCGAGGAGGCCGCCACGTAGGAGCCGTCGGCCAGCTCCGCCGACTCCACCGCCGAGAGCAGCCAGCGCTGGGCGGCGGTGCCGTTTGCCCTGTGCAGCTGAA
>CABUBS010000023.1 GCA_902489855.1 uncultured Collinsella sp. | reverse complement strand
GCACGGACGTCAGGCGGTAGTCGCCGTCGTCGAGGGTCCTCTCCAGTACGGTTGCTTTGTATTTTGCTTTCAGGTCGTACTTAGCGCTCCATTTGCTGTTTGATTCTTTGGTGACATTCGAAGTCGCGGCCAGCTCAACCTTGGCGCCTTGGACTTTCCACTCCCTCCGATTCATCGCGTACGCAACAATCCCGTTCTGAATCCCCGAGATGCTCGGCGGGAAAGACTGGTTGTCAGCGTCAATGGAAAAGCTCTCTTCCTTGGTATCCAAGTGCTGCTGAATGCGGTCGGCATACTTCTCTGCCCATTCATCGGCCTTGCCGTTTCGCACAAAGTAATTGTTGGACAGGTCGGTCGAGCGGTAGGCGTAGCCGTCCTTCTGGTAGTTAGCCGTGTGGTCGCAGTGGGCGATTGCCATGAACTCGTCGGTCAGGCCAAAGTACAGATGGCGCTGGTCAAGGTCTCCGTACCAGTTTTCGCTGGTGTCGTCCCAGGTTAGGTCCATCTGGCACCATTTGCCGTCGATCTTTACGGCGTTCCAGGTGTGGCCGTTGCCGGTGATGCGGCCGTTGGCGATGTCCGCGGCGTCAAGGAGCTTGGAGTAGATGCGCTGGTAGCTCTCGCAGGTGCCCTGGTGGCGCGTGAGGCCGCTTTCGGCCGAGCACCAGTTGAGGCTGTGGTCGTACTCCAGCTGGTCGAGCGTCCAGTCGTGGAGCCACAGCGCCATGTCGTATTCCGAGCCGTTAGTCTCTTGCCTGCACTGGGCCACGGCGTCGTTGACGATCTGCGTGACGCTTGGGCGGGCGGCATCGTTTACGGTCACCTCCGCGGTGGTGCGCAGGTAGTAGATCCCCTTGTCGTTTTGGGGGTCGTTTCTGTCGTTGTCCATAAAGTAGAAGTAGATGCGGTACGTGCCCGATGCCGTGAAGTCAAAGGTAAAGTCGTGGCCCGCGGTGCCCAGGCTGTAGTAGCTGGCCCATGCCGGGCGCGACGGGTCGCAGACGCTTTCCTGGCTGCCGCCGTCCCAATAGGTGGGCACGTCCATGCGCGCCTTGGCCTGGGACGAGCCGCTGGTCTGGGTTACGTGGAAGGTCGTCGCGGTGCCCGCGGGGGCCTCGTTCCACGAGACGGTGAAGGTGACGCCGTTTTGGCTCGCGGTGGCGGAGTGGGCGTAGCCGGTTTCTGCCGCGGCGGAAATCGCCTCGGGCGTGCCGTTGGTTTGGGCGCGGAGGGATGGAGCGGGAGTGCCTGTCGCGGCGGTGGTGGCGTCAGCGCTTTCCGCGTTGACGGCGTTGGTGCCGGTGGATGTTGCGGTGCTGTCCTCTACGGTATCTGCTGTCGCATTTGTGTTGGCGCCGTCTTCGGCTTCGCCTGTGTCGCCGTTCGTGGCGTCGGATTGCGCCTGCTGCTCGGCGGTTTCTTGAGGCTGAATCGCCTCCGCAATGGCTGCCATAGGCATCGTCGCGCCGACCATGGACGCGCACGCGATCGCGCAGAGCAGGTAATAAGGGGGTCGTTTCATAGCGGAGCCTCTCGGTGAGCAGCCAATAGGGTCCGAAGGCAGCTCCAGGCCAGCACTCCGCACATATTTTGTTGCGGTTTATTTTACGGGAACCCCAGTCAGCATCAGCGAACTTTCTGGGGAATGTTGGGGGAGTAGCTGACTGTTGGGAAGTTTGCCATTGGCGGCGTCCCGCCCGCGCTTCGTGGGTTAATCGTGATGCGGCAGCTTCAACATGAGGCCGTCTCGCGCTTCTTCGAGACTCGCCACCGAGACCTTCCAGGAAAAGTCCGCGAGGCTGCTGCCTAGGTCAAGCTCTACATGGTCGTATTCTTCAATTTTGCAGCCAGGGTGGTTCTCGTCGGGTATAAGACGGCATTCGACCGGTTGCGACCCGATGATTCGATACTCCTTCTGATATGCGTACTTGGGCGTTTTAATAACGAGATTGTGCGGGATGCCCTCAAAGATCTCGTGGATCAGTTTTGGTCCGGGTACGCCATAGGAGATGGGGCCGTGGGCGTAGATGCTCCCTCCGTCGGCGGTGTGTCTGTCGGCGAGGCACGCGAAGCTGTCGTACTGTACAATGCCGATCCACCCGTCCGCGCACCCGAACTCCTGGATCATTCGCATCGGGATTTTCACGGCGTTGTCGACGATATCGTTCTCGCGGACCGTGTACATGCAGTAGATGGGCAGGCAAGTATATCCGTAGAGGCACACCCGGGAGCCATGGACGCCTCGAGTGGATCGCCCTGCTCGCCAGGCAGGCCTTGGTAGTAGCCGGCCGCGTTCATGTAGAGACGACCGGTAATCAAGTTGTCTATGTAGGCTTCCTTGGGTGCGAACTTGAGTAGGTATGCGATGCCGTCTTTGAGCATAGCGGATCCTTTCTTGGGTGGAGGTGCCCCGGGCCGCCTTGTGCGCCCCGGTTTCTCATTGCCAAGATAAGGGATATTCTCAGAACCTTCGTGCCGGATTGACGTGGACCTGCGCCGCTTGGGTGTGCTGGCTCATTAGGACGTTAACGCTTGCGCAGCAAAGAGCTTCGGGTGCTATATTCCGACCCGCTACGAAATGGTCTGCTAGTAGATCGGTTATAGTGGCACGCCTCAGCTTGACTGTGCGATGTTCACTTCCTTGTTTGCTTCACGAGCAATACGATGCTGGTCTTCATATTCGAATTCAAGAGATACGTATGTCGATGCATCGAGGTCGAAAACGTAATTGTATCCAGGGACCGAGACGATAACAGATGCGAAGTGGCATGAGTGATCACTGGACTCTTTTTTCATGTTGGAGAGCGCTTCGCGAAGCATTTCCGCGTCAGCAAGAATATTGGACCTGACAAACAACTCGTTTCTCCTAACGGTTTCGTAGTCACCAGAGTCGAGTCTGTCCAGCTTTTTGCGAAGAGCCTCAATAACCGGCTCGAACGAATCAGAACTATTTGGGCCATACAGGACTTCTTTTTCGAAATGCGCTCCACATTGCTCAATAAGTTCGACTCGACGTTTTTCCTGAGAAGAATCATTCTCGTATAGGAGTTTGGAATAGAGGGATTCTGCCTTTCTGCTGTCTTGTGATTGGGAAGCTGTTGCCTCTATGCCCAGGGACTGTTCCCGATCGATCAGATCCGGTTTGTCGCTGTAAGCCAAATTGCCGTATTTGTCGCTATCGATAAATTACAGAACATGTCTCGCATAACACTCCCAGATATCAATCTTGGTCCTGCCAAGGATGGGCATGACGTAGCTTTCGCTATCAATTGGGCTATGCATATGGCTCACTTCTGGTACTCGAATCTCGGGGTTAATGTCTGCCTTATTGTGCGATTTTTCTTGTCCTCGCGGCGTCCTATCCTTTTAGAAAACACTGACTGTTTGGAGGATAGCAATGGAAACAACCGCTGAAGAGTTTGAAGAAAGGCGCAGGCTCTTACTGCAAGTAGCTGAGGCTTATGCAAATCTTTTATATACGTATAAGACGCAGCTCGTTGCGGCGGACAACGCCAACGGACTCAACAACCGTTTATCCGTAATGCAGACTGTTTTGACATCGGTTTCCGCTTGTGGCTTTGTAAGTATCTGGCTATCTGGAATGAAAATTGCGGCGCTGGTTGCCGCCGGCCTATCTGTGATCAGTCTAGCAATAACAATTTATCTTAAAGGGGCAAACTTGAGCGAGAGGGCGAATTGTCATGGCGCTACCGCAGATGCAATTTGGGTGATTCTTCAGGGGTATCTATCACTTCTTGCCGACAGCCGCTCATTTGATTTGGCGGAAATCAGGTCTCGTCGTGATTCTCTTCAAAAGGAAGTTGCTTCAATTTACACAAAAAGCCCTATGACAAATCCCAAAGCTTATTCAAAGGCCCGTGAAAGCATTAAGGCGGGCGACTGTGGGTTTTCTCCGATGGAGATAGAACAAATACTCCCAGTCGGATTGAGGGATTTGGTTAGATAACTGAAGGGAGCAAACATGGACGAAAAACGTTCTTTTGAGAACTTCTTCGATTCAATTTCGTTGGATTCATTGAGTGAGTATCAATCGTCGATTGAGTCATTGACGAAATTATTGAACAAAAAATACTACGATTCGGATTCTGTCGATGACCATTGTCTTGTGGTTGGATCAGTTGGTCGGCAAACCGCTGTTTCGGAAACTAGCGATCTCGACCTTTTGTTTGTACTGCCACAGGAAGTCTATACGAGATTCAATGCCTATGACTCTAATGGGCAGTCGGCGCTTCTCCAAGAAGTCAAAAAAACAATTAAAAGCCGTTACCCCAAGACTGACATAAAAGGTGACGGACAAGCTGTAGTGATTAACTTCACAGATAGGTTTTATTCGATTGATTTGGTTCCTGCTTTTGAGCAGGACGACGGATCGTTCAAATATCCCGATTCAAATGATGGTGGGTTTTGGAAAAAGACGGATCCTATTCCTGAGCAAGATGCCTGTTCTACTCTATTTGAAAAGACCGATGGAGATGGCAAAAGGCTCTGCAATGCTTTAAGGGTTTGGAAAAATACTCTCGGATTCCATTTCAAGGGACTGCTCATCGATACTCTTGTTAATAATTTTTACAGCCAGGATGACCGCTCAGGTGAACCTTATGATCTTTTGGCTGATCTCTTTGAATTTCTGTCCGAGCAAGATCGCGAACAATCATTTTGGCATGCCCTGGGTAGTAACCAGCAGGTTACAAATGATGATGGCGGGGCGTTTGTGCCAAAAGCCAAGAAAGCTCATGGAAAACTAATCGATGCCACTAGCTCTGATGAAAAAGAGCAAGCTCTCATTGATTTATTTGGAAAGTCATTCTCCGACGCTGTTGTCGATGGTTCTTCCGATAGTGAAGAAGCCCAATTTGCTTCCAAGTATGGCGTGGCCATTGAGGAGCGATTTGTCGAGGATATATTTAAGGTTGACATTCGTCGTTCGATGGATATCGATTGCGAAGTTATACAGCGTGGATTTAGACCCTCATTACTTAGGGATATGTTGTCTAGGCATTGTCCTTTGCTACGAAGGCGTTCGCTTCACTTCTTTGTTGTCAATGCTGCTTCTTTTAGAGATTGCGTTTTTTACTGGAAAGTTCGCAACTGCGGTGAAGCTGCATTTCAGAGAAACTGCATCCGAGGCGAAATTCAACGTGGCAATAAAGATGGCTTTCATGATGAGAAGACTGATTTTGTTGGCCCACATTATGTTGAGTGCTATGCGGTTAGGAGCGGCGTTTGTATAGCACGATCTAGAATTGAAGTTCCTATCAGTTAGCTCAAAGCACGAATTGCGTTTTTTGATCTGGTTGAAGAGGATGTCCTCAGTGATACAGTCGTCGTGCACTTTGCGTGAGGCGGAGACAAAGAAGGGCCGTTGTTCGGTTTCCGACAACGGCCCTTTGACGTTTCCGCGACAACTGGATGTTGTCGCGGATGCCGCTAATGTTGCTAGAACATGCTTTGCAGGGCCTCGCATTTCGGATGTGCTGGGAAAAATCGAAAACCTCCGAGCACAACTCGTATTGTGACGACAAAACCGCAGGTCGTGGAAGGGCAAGACCGAGGTCTGGTCCCCAGATCTCCGTCTTGCCCCGCACTTCCGGATAGACGCAAAATAGGGGCGTTAATGCGCCTGGCGTGGACCGTTATATAGAGTTGCCAATTGGCAACAAGACGAATATAGTTAGCATTATGCTAACTAAGGGGTGGTTATGAATCGAACCAAGCTCCGACCGACATATTCACTTGACGAAGCGAAGTCTTTGGCTCGCTCGGGAAAGATGATTGTAAATGGTAGGGTGCGCAGACACCTGATGAATCAGTTTGGTTATTTGGACATCGATCATTTCCTTGCTGACCTATTTGATTATCTGAAGCCTGACGATTTTAGAAAATCCATCGCGCTCGATATGGATGGGCCTCTGCATGATGTTTACGCAGATGTCTACGTGTGCCGAGGTTTTGAATGCGAGGATTGGTACGTTAAGTTTTCAATTGATTCCGAAGGCAATGCGCATTTAAACGTTTTGTCTGCGAACATCGATGGATACATTCATTAAAGGAGGAGTCATGCGTTGCATGGAATGCGGCAAAGAAATGCAATTTACCACGGCGCCAATGACTGAAATTTACCGTGGCGAGAAAATTACCGTAAAAGGAATTGAGCATTATGTTTGCGAGTGCGGTAACGATGAAATGACTGCTACAGAGGCGACTAAGCTTGCCCATGCACTGGCTTCCCAATATGCTAAGGCTCATGAACTTTTATCTCCCTCGGATATAAAGGATTTGCGCTCTGATCTTGGTTTGACTCAGCATGAGTTTGAGTCGCTATTAGGGGTTTCAAAACCCACGGCGTCTCGTTGGGAGAACGGGGCATCGCAACAATCTATTACCGCAAATAATCTTATGAGGCTCATTCGAGATGTCCCGGAGGCGCGTAAATATCTGGGTCTCTCTTCTGGTGAGACGACCTCAGGACTTAACACATCGCGGTTTTCGGTGATACCAGGAGGAGAGGCTCCAGCTTATAGGGACTCGACTCCTTTGGCAGATGAGAATGCCTTTCGATTGGAGATGTAGATGGAATCGTTACAGAAGCAACGCATTGAATCTCCGCTGATTACGTGCGTGACCAGAAAAGTGGACAGTTTTTCATTTGATGGCGGAGTGACTCCGAAAAAGGGCATCAATAAGTCTGACGTTGAATGCAACGTCCGAAATGCTATTACCAGTGCATTCTCGGACGAAAACGGAGTCAGGTTTCGTCAGCTCAACTTAGTTATTGAGCTTTTACCTGGCGATGAGGGCCATTATTACCGTTCCGAAATATCCGTTTCTGGCATATATCGCGCTCCTGCGAATTTAGATGACGATGCTTTTGACAGAGAAGCACTTAGCACCGGTATGCAGGACCTGTATTCCTATGCAAGAGGCTTTATTGAAAATGTCGCAGCTGGTGGAGTGTGGGGGCCACTTTATCTGCCACAGATTGGATTCACTATCTAGCTCTCGATGTCCCCACATCCTTTAAAAAAGTTCTTAAAACAACCTTAAAGGCGCCCCAGCTCGCGTTGACAGCGTAAAATACGCATGTTTGACTATGACAGAAGTGGATTTTAGAGGAGGGGTGCGCTATGGAGGTGCTGGTTGTTGGCAACACCGCATATGTTGACGATGACTTTTGTGCCAAGGCGTTCCCCGGGGACCATGTCCAGGTCGTCGCTGCCGCGGAAGCGCGCCGCGACGAGTCATCGCCCCATGCCTCGTGGAAAGAGCTTCTGCAACACCTGGATCAGGCCTACGAGTTCGACCGCGTGGTCTACCTATCCAATTACCTTACCCCGCATACCGATACCGTGGGCGATATCGAGACGCTGCGCTCGGTCTTTCGTGCGTGCGCGGGTCGCCGGGTCCAACTGCTGTATGTAGCGGGGCCCGCGGGTGCCGAGGGTGCCGCCGATGCTGCGGGGCGAACGGGCAAGGGCATTATCGCCCGCGCGGCAAACGACCTTTGCCGCTACTACGCTGCTCGCGAGGGTGTTCAGACCAAGATCCTGCGCGTGCCGTTCCTGTATACCGCGTCTGCCGCGCTGGAGGACCCGTTTTTGGCACCGCTGTTCGACGCGTGCTTAACCGGATCGGTCGCTCTACAGGGCGCGCAGGATGCGGCGTTTCCCTTGCTGTGTGCCGAGGAGCTTGCGGTGCTGGTGCGCCGCATCTTCGATAGCTGGGATGGTAACTTTGAGACGCTCGACGTTGCCGATACCTTCCATCACGCGTCAGGTGAGGTGGGCGAGGCCCTCAAGGCGCTGTTCCCAGGGCTTTCAGTTGCCTATGGCGATTCTGCCGGCTTCGCCCTGCCCGTCAGTGACGTCGTTCGCGTACGTTATGGCTGGTTTCAGCGCTATGACTTGCTGCGCGATCTTTCGACCATTCAAGCGCGTTGGGATGCTGGCCGCGCAAAGAAGGTCAACCCCTTGCGCGCCGCCATCGACCGCATCCGGATGTGCACGCTGCCTATTAAATGCCTAGAGACGGGCGTTGCCTGGGTTCTGTTCGAGGTACTGGAGCATTTGTTCTCCCAATCGGCCCAGCTCAACGTGCTCGATTATCGCCTGCTCTTCGTGGTGTTGATCGGCACGCTGTATGGCTTGGACTTTGGCCTGGTTGCGGCGCTGCTGGCGTCGGTGGGTTTGGCCGCGAGTTACTTTACTCAGTACGGCTATACCTTTCAGGGCCTGTTCTACGAGCCGTCCAACTGGCTGCCGTTTATTGCGTACTTTGTGGTGGGTGCCGTGTGCGGCTATGTGCAGCTGCGCAGCAGTGAAGCCATTAGGGCGGAGCGCGATCAAAACGAGCTCGTGCGCAACCGCAATACGTTCCTTACGCAGCTCTACCACGACGCGATCGAGGACAAGCGCGCGTACAGGCGCCAGATCGTGGGTCGCCACGACAGCTTTGGCAAGATCTTTGCCGTGACGCAGGAGCTCGACGTGCTCAACCCGCGCGACATCTATCGCAAGTGCTGCGAGCTTTTGGGCGAGATCCTCGAGAACGATTCGGTGGCGATCTACCATGTTTCGGGCGGGGCATTTGCACGCCTGGTGGCAGCAAGTCCCGCGATTGCCGAAGATGCCGCACGCTCGCTCACGCTTGAGCAGCTTGCACCTCTTTTGGGCGACGGGGGTCGTTCGAATCTGTGGGTGAACCGCGAGCTGACGCCGGGGCTTCCCATGTTTGGATACACGATCGAGCGTGACGGGGCGCCCGCCGTGTTGATCTTTGTGCGTCGTGCGGCCGAAAACCAAATGACCCTTTATTATCAAAACTTGTTCCGCATCTTGTGCGGCCTGGTCGAAAGCGCGCTGGGCTGTGCCTTTGACTATGAGGCGGTGGCACAGGATAAACGCTGCGTTGACGGCACTTGCGTGCTCAAGCAGGCTGCCTTTGGCCAAGAGCTCGCGGCCGAGCAGGCGCTGGCAGATGGCAAGATGGGCAGCTTTTTGCTCCTGCGCGTGGTACCGGGCATGGAGCCTGTCGGCGAGCTGTTGGGCGCAATTGGGTCGGCAATCCGCGAGAGCGATGCGGCGGGCTTGGTCGACGGCGACGTGCTCTACCTGCTTATGCGCCAGGCAAAGGCGTGCGATCTTCCCATTATCCGCGAGCGCCTGAGCGCAAAGCAGATTGCGGTGGAGCCCGTCGATGGCGAGGACATCGTGGCGTTGCTGCAGCATATCTCTTACACCGGTGACGGTGAGGGGGGTGCCGCTTGATCTCGCTTGTCGTTGCTGCCGTCTTGCTGCTGATTCATGCGCTGGTTTGCCTGATGCTGTGGACGCTCATGAAGTTGGGCCTGCTGCCGGTGCGCGGGCACATGCTGGCTGTGATAGTGCTGGTGCCGCTGTGGGGCCCGTTGCTGGTGGTTCTGCTATCGGTCCGCAGCGCGGTGTTTGGCGAGGGGCTGAAAGAGTCTGCGCTGGAGTCGCTGCGCTTCAACGACGAGCTCCATCGCAGTATGTCGGTACCGAGTGGTGAGGACGATGCAGGCGTAGTGCCGCTCGAGGAGGCGCTCATCGTCAACGACCCGGCATACCGGCGCCGCCTAATGCTCTCCATGCTCACCGAGGAGCCCGACGCGTACCTGGCGCAGTTGCAGGCGGCTAAGCTTAACGACGACGTTGAGGTGGCGCACTATGCCGCGACGGCGGTGGCGCAGATCTCCAAGGAGTCCGACCTTAAACTGCAGCAGCTGGAGCGTGCCTTTAAGACGGACCCGAGCGCGCAAAACCTCAACGAATACTGCGATTTTCTTGGTGAATACTTGTGCTCGGGCTTGGCTGAGGGGCGCGTGGCTCAGATTCAGCGTCAACAGTACGCGCGCCTGCTTGCGCGTCGCTGCGAGCGCGAGGATACCCTTGAGCTGCGCATTCGATACGCGACGGCGCTGGCCGATGTCGGACAGATCGACGAAGCGCAGGCCGTGACCGACCAGCTGGTGCTCGACGTGCCCGAGGAGCAGGAGGTTTGGATGCTTTGCCTGCGCCTGGCCGTGATGCGCCGCGACGGTGACGAGGTTCACCGTGTGATCGATGCGATTGACAAGCAACATGTGTATTTGAGCGCCGACAACCGCGAAAAGTTGGCGTTTTGGCGCGACGGGGAGGAGGTCGGATGAGCGTGGCGCAACATATCCGCGACCGTGCAGGCCGCTTTCGTTGGATGGGACTCCTCGTGGTGTGGGCGGTCTTTATTGCCATGGCCGCCGTGCTGCTGGTGGAACGTGCCGGCGTGCAGTACAGTGCGGGTCAGCATAAGCTGGGGATGCTTGCCGCCAACGATGCGGTGCCTGCCTCCTCGGCAATCTTTGGCCAAAAGCCCACGTGCCTGGTCATTACCGATTCCGATCAAGCGGGCGTCGAGGACGTAAAGGAGCAGTTCGACCAGATCCTGCTCGACATGAAGATCGCGCACCGCGACGTTGACCTTGCCCTGGATGGCGCGGATGCCATTCCCTCGCTGACCTCCTTCGATCGCGTGATTTTGCTCATGCCGTCGCTTGATGGGCTCAGTACGCACCTGAGCGACATTATGAGTTGGGTGAGTGCCGGCGGTTCGCTTATGCTCGCCATGCCGCCGGATAACTCGAGCTATCTGCAAGTGATTGCCTCCAAGCTTGGCATTGAATCGGCCGGATATGACTATGTAAAAGCCGAAAGCATTGTGCCGAGTGAGGACTTTATGCTGGGCGGGGGAGAGCGCTACGAGCTCTCGGACCCCTTTGATTCGTCGCTTTCGGTATCGCTGCGCGAGACGGCTCGTGTGTGGGCTATGACCGGCGATGCGGGCGCCCCGCTCATTTGGTCCAATGACTGCGGTAGCGGGCGCACCGTGGTGTGCAATATCGGTATCTATGACAAGGTCATGCGCGGTTTTTACGCCGCGGCGATCAGCCTGCTGGGTGATGCCACGGCCTATCCGGTCATCAACAGCGCCGTGTTCTTTTTGGACGACTTTCCTAGCCCCGTGCCCTCGGGCGATGGTACTTATATCAAGCGTGACTACGGCCTTTCCATTGCCGATTTTTACACCAAGGTCTGGTGGCCCGATCTGCAAAAGCTCGCGCAAAAATACGGCATTCGCTATACCGGCGTGATGATCGAAAACTACGAGGACGCGGTCAACCAGACCGAGCCCGCGCGCCAGGCCGATACCACGCAGTTCCGCTATTTTGGCGGCATGCTGCTGCAGATGGGCGGTGAGCTGGGCTTTCACGGCTACAACCATCAGCCGCTCGCGCTCTGGGATACCGACTATGGCACTCTGTATGACTACAAGACCTGGAAGAACAAAGAGACGCTCGTCGCTTCGCTCAACGAACTTATCGCGTTTCAGGACGAGGTCCTGCCCAACGCGCACGGCTCGGTTTACGTACCGCCGTCGAATATCCTTTCGGCCCGAGCGCGCAAGCTCATCGGCACCGACGTTCCGCGCATTAAGACCATCGCCAGTACGTACTTTGAGGACGGTACCGACCTGCCCTACGTGCAGGAGTTTGGCGTGGCGAGCGATGGCATTGTGGAGCAGCCGCGCATTGTCTCGGGCGGCATGGTCGACGATTCCTATATGCGCCTGGCCGCCGTGTCCGAGCTCAACATGCACTACGTGAGTACGCACTTTATGCACCCGGACGACCTGCTCGATCCGGATCGCGGCGCCAAAGAGGGCTGGGAGGTCTACAAGGGCGGCCTGACCGACTACCTGGACTGGCTTACCAAATCCGCGCCCGATCTGCGGCACCAGACGGCGTCGGAGTGCTCCGGTGCCATCCAGCGCTTTTCGTCGGTTACGGTGAACGTGGATACAAGTGCAGATGCCTGGACGCTCAACCTGGGCAATTTCCACGACGAGGCGTGGCTCATGTTCCGCGCCAATAATGGCGAGCCGGGTGCGGTGACGGGTGGCGAACTGACGCATCTTACGGGCAATCTGTATCTGCTCAAGGTAAATGATAAGACCGTGACGATTGAGCGCAAGGAGGGCGGCGATAAATGAGAATCTGCTTGGTGCTCGAGGGTTGCTACCCCTATGTGCACGGCGGTGTGTCCACTTGGATGCACGGCTATATCCAGGCTATGCCCGAGCACGAGTTTGTGTTGTGGGTGATCGGCGCGCATGCTGCCGACCGCGGCAAGTTTGTCTACGAGCTGCCCGGCAACGTGGTCGAGGTGCACGAGGTGTTCCTGGACGATGCCCTGCGGCTTTCGGGCGAGCAACATGAAGCCAGTTTTAACGACCGTGAGCGCGAGGCGTTACGCCGTCTGGTGTCGCTCTCCAATCCGGACTGGGACGTGTTATTCGATATCTTCTACCGCCGTCGCGTGCATCCGCTCTCGTTTTTGCAGAGCCGCACGTTTATGGATATCTTTCGCGACGTGTGCCTGGCCGAGTATCCCTACACGCCCTTTGCCGACGCATTCCACACTTTGCGCTCTATGCTGCTTCCCGTGCTCTACCTGTTGGGCAGCGAGGTACCGGTGGCCGATGTGTACCATGCCATCTCGACCGGCTACGGTGGTCTGCTCGCCTGCCTGGGCTCGAGCGTTTCCCATGCGCCGGTATTGCTGACCGAGCACGGCATCTATACCCGCGAGCGTGAGGAAGAGATCATTCGCGCCGACTGGGTGGTGCCGTCGTTTAAGGACCGCTGGATTCGCTTTTTCTACCTGCTTTCGGAGGAGATCTACCGCCGTGCCTTCCGCGTGACCAGTTTGTTCCATAACGCCCGCAAGACGCAGATCGATATGGGCTGCGATGCGGACAAATGCCTGGTCATCCCCAACGGCATCCAGTTCGACCGCTTTAAGGACATTCCCTTAAAGCCCGATGACGGCTGGGTGGACATTGGCGCGGTGGTGCGCCTGGCGCCCATCAAGGACGTCAAGACCATGATCTATGCCTTCTTTGAGCTGCACGAGCGCCTGCCCAAGGTGCGCCTGCACATCATGGGCGGCGTGGACGACGAAGAGTACGGCGCCGAGTGCCATGCGCTCGTCGACACCCTGGGCGTGCACGACCTGATTTTTACCGGCCGCGTCAACGTGGTCGAGTACATGGAAAAGCTCGACTTTACCATTTTGACGAGCATCTCCGAGGGTCAGCCGCTCAGCGTGCTGGAGTCGCTTGCATCGCGCCGTCCCTGCGTGACGACCGAGGTGGGCTGCTGCCGCGAGTTGCTCGAAGGCGCCCCGGGCGACGACTTTGGCGTGGCGGGTTTTGTGACGCCGCCTATGTATCGCAAGGGTTTGGCCGATGCCATGGAACGCATGTGCACAAGCCGCGCTCGCCGTATCGATATGGGGGAGCGCGGCCAGCGTCGCGTTGCCACGTACTTTTTGCACGAGCAGATGCTCGCCAACTATCGCGCGCTGTACGACGAGACGGCGCGTGCGTTTGACCTGCCCAGAGAGGGGGAGTAGCCGGTGGCCGGAATCGGTTTTGAGCTTAAGCGCCTGTTTAGGCGCAAGGGCCTTTTTGCCACGATGCGCGCTTACGGCTACGCCGGCATTGTGTGCACGGGTCCCATGCTGTTGGGCGTGCTGCTCCAGGTGGGTATCTTGGTGCTGTGCGGTCTGTGGGGCGTAGGGCGTGCCAACCAGGATCTGCTGGTGTGCATGGTGACCTACACACTGCTGGCCTCGCTTTTGCTCACGAGCTTTTTCTCCATGCCGGTCACGCGCTTTTTGGCCGATATGTTGTTTGCCGATCGCGAGGATGAGATACTGCCTTCGTTTTGGGGCTCCAACGCCATCATGCTCGTTGCGGGCACGGTGCTCTACGGCGTCTTTTTGCTGTTCTCGGGCGCCACGCTGCTGCAGGGGCTGCTGTGCCTGTGGCTGTTCAACATTATGATCGTCAACTGGAACGGTATGAGTTACCTCACGGCCATCAAGGATTACCGCGGCATCCTGTGCAGCTTTGCGGCTGCCATTGGCGTGGCGTGCCTGTGCGCCCTGACCGCGCTGGCGCTGGGACTGCCGCCGGTCGAGGGCCTGTTGGCATCAATTGCTCTGGGCTACGGCGTCATGCTCGCCTGGGACGTGGTACTGCTGTACCGGTATTTTCCTCAGAGCGACCGCAGCCCCTGGCCCTTTTTGCAGTGGCTCGATCAGTTTATGCCGCTGGCGCTCACGGGCCTGTTAACCAATCTGGGACTCTTTGCGCACTTGGTGATAATTTGGGCCGGTCCCATTGGCGTTCAGGTCAAGGGCTTGTTTTATGGTGCGCCGTACCACGATGTGCCGGCGCTCATCGCGTTTTTGACGATCCTGGTCACGTCCGTCAACTTTGTGGTCTCGGTCGAGGTCAACTTCTATCCGCGCTACCGCGACTACTACAGCCTGTTCAACGACGGTGGCGTGGTGGGCGACATTGTGGTGGCCGAGGAGGAAATGCTTGCCACGCTCAACAGAGAACTACGGTTTTGTGCGCTCAAGCAGCTGTTTGTGACGGCGGCGGTCATTTCGCTCGAGACCACGGTGCTGTCGGCCCTACCGTTGGGCTTTAACAACCTGATGCACGGGTATTTTCGCACGCTGTGCGTGGGCTACGGCCTGTATGCCGTGGGCAATACGGTGTTGCTCATCTTGCTGTACTTTACCGACTACAAGGGGGCCGTGCTGGCCTCGGGGCTGTTTGCCGGTGTGGCCGGGCTGGTGACTGCCGTTTCTTTGCTCTTGCCGCAGCAGTTTTACGGCTTTGGCTTTTTGTTGGGTGCAGCGGTGTTTTTTATCGTGGCGCTGCTGCGGCTCGATACCTATACCGCCAACTTGCCGTATCGTATCCTGAGTCAGCAGCCTATTGTGGCTATTGACAAGACGGGCTGGTTTACCGAACTTGGCCGGGTGCTCGACCGTGTTGAGCAACGCTACGAGGACAAGCGCGTGGGCGGTGATCCGCGCAGTGCGTTTGAACGTATGGTGGTTCGCCTGTTCCAAAAACATTGGGGAGGTTCTGATGATCGATAAGTTGATGTCTCGCCGCTGCCTGATCGAGGCGGCTGCCGGCGCGTTGTTGCTTTCGGGCTGCTCGTCTCAGGACGAATCCTCGACTAAAAAGGTCAAAAAGCAGGACAAGATTAAAAAGGCCGAGTCCTCGGACGGCACCAAGCACCTGCGCGATAAGGACGAGCTGTACGAGGTCTACGACGACTCGGGCATTGTGACCATGTACCTGACGGTCTCGCGCGGCAACAGCTCCGAGAACACCGACCACAGCTGGGCAGAGATCAACACGTACTCGGTGTATGACTATGCCGACATGGGTGTGACGCGCTATCAGGTTATGGGCCTGCTGCAGCCGGGCGACGAAGAGGGCCCAGTTGCCGGCGAGGTGGGCTACGGCGAGGAAGCACCTAATGCCACCGTGCAGGTGCGCGGCCAGACGTCGAGCACCAACACGCAAAAGAATTACAAGGTGGAGCTCAAAAGGGGCAAGGGTACCTGGCGCCAGCAGCGCGCGATTGCGCTCAACAAGCATATGGGCGAGGGCATGCGCTTTCGCAACAAGATGGCCTACGACCTTATCCGCGGCATTCCCCAGATGATGGGCCTGCGCACGCAGTTTGTGCATCTGTGGGTATGCGACCAGACCGAAAAGGCCAACGACACTTTTGAGGACTACGGTCTATTTACGCAGGTAGAGCAGCTCAATAAGGCGGCGCTTAAGGCGCATGGGCTCGATAAGAGCGGGCATCTGTACAAGGTGAACAGCTTCGATTTCCATCGCTACGAGGAGACCATTAAGCTTGCCGATGACCCCGACTACAATCAGGCGGCGTTTGAGGGCATGCTCGAGATCAAGGGCGATTCGGACCACACCAAGCTCATCGAGATGCTCGATGCGCTCAACGACGAGTCTCAAAAGGTCGACGACGTGCTCGCGACTTACTTTGATACCGAGAACCTGGT
>CABUBS010000022.1 GCA_902489855.1 uncultured Collinsella sp. | reverse complement strand
GCCGCTGCGAAAAGAAGTATCGGGTTTGGCGCCCCCGCCTCCGCATGTCTCCCGCGTGGGCGATACTCGGCTTATCGACCCACGATGCAAAGGAGATGCTCATGGCAAACATCAAGTTCCCCGAGGGTTTCTATTGGGGCGGCGCCACTGCCGCCAACCAGTTTGAGGGCGCTTGGAACGTGGACGGCCGCGGCGCTTCCGTCGACGACCACTTCCTGGGCGGCAGCTACAAGGAGCCGCGTCAGATCACGATCGACATCGACCCCAACCGCTTCTACCCCAACCATGACGGCATCGATTTCTACCATCACTACGAGGAGGATATCGCGCTGTTCGCCGAGATGGGCTTCAACATGTTCCGCATGTCCATCTCCTGGAGCCGCATCTTCCCCAACGGCGACGATGCGCACCCCAACGAGGCCGGCCTCGCCTTCTACGATCGCGTTTTCGACTGCCTGCGCGCCCACAACATCGAGCCGCTCGTGACCCTCTCGCACTACGAGATGCCCTATCACCTGGTCGAGAAGTACAACGGCTGGGCAAGCCGCGAGCTCATCGGTTTCTTTGAGAAGTACTGCCAGACCGTCTTCGACCGCTACCAGGACAAGGTCAAGTTCTGGCTGACCTTCAACGAGATCAACTGCGGCACCATGGACATGGGCGCCATGATGGAGACCGGTCTGATCCAGGGCTTCGAGGGCCCGGCGAGCGCCATCAGGACCACCGCTCAGCAGCGCTACCAGGCCCTGCACCATCAGTTTGTGGCCAGCGGCCGCGTCGTGCGCTACGCTCACGAGCACTACCCGCAGTTCAAGATGGGCAACATGGACTGCTTCATCCTCTCCTACGCCGCTACGTGCGATCCGGTCGACGTGTTCGCCACGCAGCAGCAGATGAACTCCATGAACTGGTACTGCTCCGACGTGCAGGTGCGCGGCAAGTACCCGTTCTATGCCAAGCGCTTCTGGGCCGAGAACGGCGTCGAGCTCGCAATGGAGGACGGCGACCTGCAGGATATCGCCGACGGCAAGGTCGACTTCTACACCTTTAGCTACTACATGTCCGGTACCGTGGGCACCCACAAGGACCACGAGATGACCGAGGGCAACATGACCTTTGGCGGCAAGAACCCCTACCTGGAGTCCACCGACTGGGGTTGGCAGATCGACCCGCTGGGCCTGCGTATCGCCCTCAACGAGATCTACGCCCGCTACGAGATTCCGCTGATGGTGGTCGAGAACGGCATGGGTGCCTACGACGAGGTCGAGGAGGACGGCTCCATTCACGATCCGTACCGCATCGCCTATCTGCAGAGTCACATCAAGGCCATGGGCGAGGCCGTTGCCGACGGCGTCGACCTGATTGCCTACACCTGGTGGGGCCCCATCGACCTGGTGTCCGCCGGCACCGGCGAGATGCGCAAGCGCTACGGCTTCATCCACGTCGACAAGTACGACGACGGCACCGGCACCTACGAGCGCCGCCGCAAGGACAGCTTCTTCGCATACCAGAAGATTATCAAGTCCAACGGCGCTGAGGGCTTGGAGTAATTGAGTTCCGGCGATTGAGTTCCGGCGTTCTGACGAACGCCGGACCGGCGGCCGATTTCGTGACCACGAATGTCGACGACGACGGCATCTGGAACGCCTTCGTGCGCCTGGGGCTCATCGAGGGTTAATCAACAAAACGGGTGCCGATGGACAAAGACGTCGGCAGAGTTTTCGATTCGACTCCCCACCTTAGTTTTGGTCCAATTGGCACTATAATCACCATAGGCATGCGCACTACGTTGCGCTTAATCAAGAGGAGAAAACGTATGGGTCTGTTTGACATGTTCAAGAAGAAGGCTGAGCCCGCGGCTGCCGCTGCTCCTGCCTCCATTTCTGCTTCTGCCGGCGCCGACGTGCTGTGCTCGCCCGTCAAGGGCAAGGTCATCAAGATGGCCGATGTGCCCGATCCCGTCTTTGGTGGCGAGGTCCTGGGCAAGGGCTGCGCCGTGTGGCCCGAGGACGATCTGGTCTATGCCCCCTGCGACGGCAAGGTGACCGTCACCATGGGTCACGCCGTGGGCCTGCAGTCCGATAGCGGCATCGAGGTCCTGGTGCACGTTGGCGTCGATACCGTCAACATGAACGGCGACGGCTTCGAGGGCTTCGTCAAGGCCGACGACGTCGTGAAGGCCGGCCAGCCCATGCTCAAGATCGACCGCGCCAAGATTGCCGCTGCCGGTTACAAGGACTGCGTCGTCGTGGCCGTGTCCAACACCGCCGAGTTCGCCGATGTCGAGCTCGCCGTCGAGGCTGATTCCGCTGTCGCCGCCGGCGATGCCATCGTCAAGGTTGTCCGCAAGTAAATCGCGGCATCGCATAATGTCTAAGGGTGGTCGGATTATCCGGCCACCCTTTTTTATTGCACCGCGGGGAAGCGTTTTATTGTACGTTGGGCGGGCTTGCAAACCGTTCGGACGCTAAAACGAACCGACCGCGCCTTCGTGCCACCGAGGGTGTTCGTAAGTGGATAGTATGTGCTTACTATCACAACGTGCGCCGTGTCTGGGAAGCGCGGTGCCGCTCATTGGGAGGAACAACATGAAAAAGAAGCTGCTGCTTGCGCCCCTCATGGCCGTTTTGGTTGCATGCGTGGTCGTGCTTTCCGGCTGCGGAGGCCCTTCGATCGAGGAGCTCATCACCGAGGATCTTACGACTCAGTTCGATGAGGTCAAGAACGGTGGCGACGACTTCCTCTCTGGCCTGGAGGAGGCTTCGGGCGACGA
Source organism: uncultured Collinsella sp. (assembly GCA_902489855.1). GTDB lineage: Bacteria > Actinomycetota > Coriobacteriia > Coriobacteriales > Coriobacteriaceae > Collinsella. The sequence goes on along the minus strand of CABUBS010000022.1, from coordinate 14,041 downwards.
GTTCGAGCAGCTGGGCATCGATCCCAAGGAGTATGCCAAGACCTACCTCGAGGGCTTTGACTACGAGATCGGCGACGTGACGGTCGACGAGGACAAGGGCGTTGCAACCGCCGAGGTCTCCATCACCTGCAAGTCCATGAACAAGATCGTCGAGGACTTCTCCACCCAGTATCAGGAGAAGGTCGCTGCACTTGACACGGTTCCTTCCGATGATGAGCTGTACAAGATGGCCGGCCAGGTGATGGTCGATGTGACCAAGGCTACCGAGCCCAGGAAGACCACGGTTATCTTCAAGTACACCTGCAACGACGACGGCGAGTGGTCTGCTGACGACTCCGTCAACTCCGAGATGATGGATGCGATGCTGAGCTAGGGGAGTTACGCGGTTCTACGAACCGCGTAACCAGTTGACGCTGCGCGCCACCCAAGCCGACAATTTGTCATTCAAAAGGCGAGGCATGACCAAAAGGTCTATGCCTCGCCTTTTTCATGCCAACTTGTTCGGCTTGGACGTCGCTCGCTGTCCGTCCTCTACCTGCGGTGTTGCCATTGTTGAGGGGCAGCTAATTTGGGACGGGGCTCTTTTAGCTACCCCGTGCCCATCTAAGTTGCGGTGAAATAGGGACTGTTTGGGGGCAGTAGGCCGGCAATCAGTCCCTATTTCACCGCAACTTATTGGTGGGCGGCTCGCTACTCGCCCAAGATCAGCGCGGCGAGCTCGTCCTGGGTATCCACTACGTAGTCGGCGCCGGCGGCTTCGAGCTCTGCTCGGCCGCGGAAGCCCCAAGTGACGCCGGCGCTCTTGAGGCCGGCGTTGTGACCGGTCAGAACATCGACATTGGAATCGCCCACGTAGAGCGTGGTCGACGGATCGGCGCCCAGCTTCTCCATCACGTGCAGCGTGACGGGCGCCTCGGGCTTGGGCGGAAACGCGTCGACACGACCTTGCACCAGCGCAAAACGATCGGGGCCAAAGTACTTTTCGATAAGCGGGGCCGCCGAAATATGGTCCTTGTTGGTGAGCACAGCAAGCTCAACGCCCGCGGCGCGCAGGCGGTCGAGCATCTCGACCGTGCCGGCATAGGGGGCGGTGTGGTCCTCCTTGTGCTCGCCGTAATAAGCCCTAAACTCGGCGAGCGTCTGCTCAAACATGCGGCCGTCGCCCGCGTACTCGGCGGGCATAAAGCGCTCGACCAGCTTGAGCATGCCGTTTCCCACCTTGTAGCGGTACTCGTCCACGGCAAACGTGGGCCAGCCGTGCAGCTCGCAGGTATGGTTGCCGGCTGTCGCCAGGTCCTCGAGCGTATTGAGGATGGTGCCGTCCAGATCAAAGATCACATGGGAATAAGCAGCTGTCATGGGTGCTCCTGCCGTTTGAGTTGTAAAGCGCACCCCATGATACTGGGCTTGCGCGTCGGGCGTGCCTGGAATCTGAACATCTTTAACGGCATCGGGGCGCATCGCGCCAGCGCAAGCCTTTGCCGCTAGCAGATCCTGGGCAGCTGCTCTCCCACGAGCATGTCGAGGATACGCGTCGAGCCCCAGCCGGTGCGCACACGCACGGCGGGACGAGCACCTTCGGCGACCGGCAGCACGCGACCGATGATGGCGGCGTTCTCGCCGTAGCGGGCGGCGCGCATGGCTGCTAGCGCCGCGTCGGCCTGCTCGGCTGGCACCACGGCGACCATCTTGCCCTCGTTGGCAACCTGCAGCACGTCGTAGCCGAGCATCTCGCAGGCGGCCTGCACGTCGGGGCGCACGGGTACGGCGTCCTCGTCAATCTCCATGGCAACGCCGCTGGCCTGGGCAAACTCGTTGAGCGTGGATGCCAGGCCACCGCGCGTGGGGTCGCGGAAGCAGCGCGTGTCGGGGGCGGCGGCCAGCACGTCGGCAATCAGGTGGTTGAGGGGCGCGGAGTCGCTCTCGATGCTGCTCGAGAACGCCAGGCCCTCGCGCTGGCTCATGATGGCGATGCCGTGGTCGCCCAGCGTGCCCGAGACCAGGACGACGTCGCCGGGCTGGCAGCTGGCGCCGCTGAGCGTCACGCCCGCGGGAACCTCGCCCACGCCGGCGGTGTTGATGTAGACGCCGTCAGCTCCGCCGCGCTCGACCACCTTGGTGTCGCCGGTGATGATTTTGACGCCCGCCTCGCGCGCCGTCTCGGCCATGGTCTGCACAATCTGGCGCAGCTTATCCATAGGATAGCCCTCTTCGAGGATAAAGCCGCACGAAAGGAAGCGCACGTTGGCACCCGAGGTCGCAACATCGTTGACGGTTCCGCACACGGCGAGCCTGCCGATATTTCCGCCGGGGAAGAACTGCGGCGTCACCACAAAGCTGTCGGTCGACATGGCGATGCGCCCGCTCGCGGGCAGGGCGGCGACACCGGCATCGTTGCCTTCGAGCAGCTCGGGCGACCCAAAGGCATCCAGAAAGACCTCGTCGATAATGCGCTTCATCATCTGGCCGCCGGAGCCGTGGCCCAGCAGGACAGTGCTATCGGTGACGCTATGGGACATATCGAAAACTCCAATCGTGGTGCGTCTGGTGCGTGGGGGCGTTCGGGCTAGATTTGGTATCTAAAGTACGCAGCGCAGCTGCCTTCCGAGCTCACCATGCACGGGCCAACAGGATGCCCGGGCGTGCAGGCGTGGCCGAAAAGTGGGCAGTCGCTCGGTGCGATGGCCCCGCGCAGCACGTCGCCGCAACGGCATCCGCGCGGCTCGACCGTCGGTTCAACGGGCACGTCATAGCGGGCGCCGGCGTCAAAGCGCGAGAACTCGGGGCGGATGGAAAGGCCCGAGGCGGCAATCGGTCCCAGCCCGCGCCATGTGGTATCGCACGGCTCAAACACCTGCTCGACCAGTTGGCGCGCCACGGGGTTGCCGTCCACGTTGACGCCGCGACGGTACGCGTTGTCGATCGCGGGCCGCCCCTCAACGACCATCTGCACCAGCATGCAGATACCCTGCAGAATATCGACCGGCTCAAATCCCGTGACCACGCCTGGGGTCCTAAACTCATCGACCAAAAAGCCAAAGGGTACCAGGCCTGTGATGGTGGCGACGTGGCCCGGCAGGATAAAGCCGTCGATAGTGGTCTCGGGGTCGTTGGCAATCGCGCGCAGCGCCGGTGGCGTGGTCTTGTGGGCGCAATAGACCGAGAAGTTCTGGAGTCCGCGTGCATCGGCCTCCAGGATGGCGGCGGCGATGGTGGGCGTCGTAGTCTCAAAGCCCACGCCCATAAAGATGACCGGGCGGTCGGGGCTGTGTTTGGCGATATCGAGCGCGTCGAGCGGCGAGTAGACGATACGGATGTCGCGTCCGGCTGCCTTTTGCGCGGCAAGCGAGGTGGACGATCCGGGCACGCGCATCATGTCACCAAAGGTAGTGATGATGGCGCCGTCCATCTTGGCGAGTGCGATTGCGTGGTCGATGTCGCGGTTTGCGGTAACGCAGACGGGGCAGCCCGGGCCGCTCAACAGCTTGAGCCCCGCCGGCATAATGGAGCGAAAACCATAGCGGCCAATGCTCACGGTATGCGTACCGCAGACCTCCATCAGGTTGATGGTGCGGTCGCCGACAAGCTCATGAATGCGGTCGATGAGCTCGCGAGCGAGCCGTGGGTCGCGAAATGCCGAAAAGTCGATACCGGAGTGAACCGGTTGCGCCGCCGCCACTAGTATGCCTCGGCCGGGTTGGTGGCGAGCTGGTCCTCTTCGACCAGCTCGGTCATGGCGTTGACCAGCTCGAGCGTCTCCTGGGCTTCCTGCTCGTCGACAATCTGGATGCCAAAGCCGGCGTGTACGAGAACATAGTCGCCCACCTGTGCCGTCGGCACAAGTCGCAGCGATACGGGGCGCTCGATGCCCATCATGTCGACGATCGCCTTTAGGTCGTCGTCGCGTTTGACCACTTTACCGGGAACGGCAAGGCACATAATGTTTCCCTTTTATACGCTTTGCGCTGGATGGGCGCTTAATAATCCATCAGTTGATGGTAGCGCTCGCGGGGGTTGCGGGCAAACGCGTTACACCTGTGAGACGGCGGCGCATGGGCTGGCCAAGCAGCCTACCGCGATGCGATCTGCGTGAGGCGAGCGCGGGCGACCGCCGCCTGGCCGTAGGCGATGCAGCCGTCGTTGACGGGCACGGTGTGGGGAACCAAGACGGCAAGACCGGCGTCTTTGAGCTCGCGCGTGAGGAGCCGAAGCAAAAGTCGGTTCATGAACACGCCGCCCGAGAGCGCGACGATGTCGATGCCTTCGCGAGCGCAGATTTCGCTTGCGATACGTGCCGATGCGCGTGCAATGGCGATATGGAAGTCGAGCGCGAGCTTGTCGGCCGGCACACCGGCCTCGATTCCACTCAAAAGCGCCTCAAAAAGCGGTTTGGGATCCAAAATGAGGGGGTTGTCCGAGGCCGCCTGGACAGTTAGTTCAGATACGTATTTTTGTGATGGGCTCTGGGTGGCAAAAGCCGTCTGCGATGATCCCAAATGGGTTGATTTGGGGTGTTCGGCAGACATATTTGCCGCAAATAGGGTGTCTGGAGAGCCTTTTTTGGCCAAATCTGAGGCAAAAATGCGGGATAGGGGGTCAGTAGTTAATACATATCTGAACAAACTGTCCAGCGATGTTGAGACGGATGCGGATACGCCAGCCTGATTGCCAGTGAAATGGCTGTTTTCGTCGCTAAAAGCGCGCCAAGCGGCGGCCTCGAGCTCGATGGCGGGTTCGCCCTCGTAGGTTGCAGTGCCGCAGATGTCCAAGATCGCCGCCGCGGCGTCAAACAGACGGCCCATACTGCTCGTTCGCGGGCTGTTGATGTTCCGCTTGATCATCGTGGTCGTGATACTGCGCGTCTGCTCATCGAGGCCGCCCAGGAGTCCCGCGGCACCCGGATGTTCGAGTAGATCGAGCTCGCTCAGCAGGGCAAAGGCGTTGCGTCGGGCGTCGCGCACAGATGCGGCGCCACCGGGGAGTGCCCAGGTACGCAGGTGCGCGGTGCGCTCAAAATCGGCGAGGCCGGCGACAAGAAACTCACCGCCCCAAATGGTTCCGTCGGTGCCAGCGCCCGTTCCATCGAAGGCGATGCCAAGTACGCGCGCATTGGGTGCAAGCTGTCCTGTGGCGATAGCCTCAGCCATCACGCTCGCGATATGCGCATGATGGTGCTGGACTTCGATAAGCGGCAGATTGCGCTCGCGCGCCTGTTCGCGTGCCCACTGACTCGATAGGTAGCTGGGGTGCAAGTCGCAGGCCAGCGCGGCGGGCGCTAGGTCAAAAAGGTCTTCCAGTCGCGTGCGTGCCGCATTCCACGCATCGAAAGTCGCACCGTTTTCGACATCGCCGATATGCTGCGACACAAAACAGGTTGCCTCGCCGTTCGTCCCTTCACGCGTGAGCGCAATCGTGGCCTTTTGTTGTGGCCCGCAGGCGAGCATGCAGGACGGAGCGCCGTCGAGCGCCGGCAACGGCAGCGGCTGGGGTGCATATCCGCGGGCACGGCGCACGGGCATAACGGCGCCGTCGACCACGCGCACTACAGAGTCGTCGTAGCGCGACAGAATCGCGCGGTCGTTACCGAGCAGCGCATCGGCGATGCCGGCGGCAACAAGGTGCTCCCATGCAAGATCGTCATCGGTCTCGATGGGCTCTTCGCTCAGGTTGCCGCTGGTCATTACGAGCGCGTGCATACCGTGCGACGCGGCAGCTGCAAGCAGAAGATGCTGAAGCGGGGTGTAGGGGAGCATAACGCCAAGCTCGGGCAGGTCGCGCGCGACGGACGGTGCGAGTACGAGGGCGTCGGGAGAATCGCCGTCGTTCCCGCAAACAGCCCGCCGGCGCAGCAGCACGATGGGGCGGATACTGCCAGCGAGCAGATCGCGTTCAGCATCGTCGATATGACACAGGCGCCCGGCATCGGCAAGACTGCGCACCATGACGGCAAGTGGTTTGTTACTGCGGCGTTTGCGATGGCGCAGCTCGGCCACCGCCTGCTCGTTGGAGGCGTCGCATGCCAAGTGAAATCCGCCCAGTCCCTTGATAGCGACGATACCGCCGTTGGCCAGTAGCTCAACACAGCGGTCGATAATGGCGTCGCTGGTCTCGCGTGTGGTGCCGACGGCCGGTATCGCGGACGAATTCCCGTACGCATCGCCGTTCACAGCCTCGCGCCACGTAATATGCGGCCCGCAATCAAAGCAGGCATCGGGCTGTGCGTGAAAGCGGCGGTCGAGTGGATCGGCATACTCTGCGGCGCAGGCGGGGCACATGGGGAAACGGTCCATCGATGTGGCCGCTCGGTCATAAGGCAGCGATCGGATGATGGTAAAGCGTGGGCCGCAGTTAGTGCAGTTGATAAAGGGGTAGTGGTGGCGTCGATCAGCGGGGTCGAACAGTTCGTGCAGGCAGTCGTCGCAGGTGGCGATATCGGGCGAGATGAGCGTCGTATGTGCAGTCTTATCCTGTGACGCCACAATGCGAAAGTCCTGCTCATTGGCGCCATCCCAAGTGCCGGGCTCCAAATCCGCAACGTCGACGCGCTCCACGCGGGCAGCCGCGGGTGCGTGCTCCGACAGCGCGGCGACAAAGCCGTCGACGGCCGCACCCGAGGCATGCGCCTCGACATGCACGCCGTCGCCTGCGTTGAGCACCCAGCCGCAGATGCCATGCGCCATGGCCTCGCGATACACAAACGGCCGCATGCCAACGCCCTGCACAATGCCCGTCACATGAATATGCACATGCCGCATGCGGCTCTCCCTCATCAAAACCGACCAAAAAGGGACAGGTTTATTTTGGTAGGTAAAACTTCTAAACCCGCCAAAACAAACCTGTCCCTTTTTGGCAGGTGCGCTGCGGGAAATCCCGCTACAGTCCTAGGCTTTGTCCGGTGGCAGCGCAGGTGAGCTCACCGTGCTTAACACCGCGCAGTCCCAGCAGACGGTCGGCTAGTTCGTAGACGCGCTCGCCGCGACCCTTGAGCGCCAGAATCTCCAAGCAGTTGTGGTGATCCAGATGCACGTGCATGGTCGATACGATCTCGTCGGTGTAGTCGTGCTGTACTTCGTCCAGACGGCGCGTCAGATCACCGGTATGGTGGTCATAGATCATGGTGAGTGAACCGATGACCTGCTCGTCGGGCGTGCGCATCTGCTCCTTCGCGATCGAGGCGCGAATCAGGTCGCGTACGGCCTCGGAGCGGTTGGCCACGTCACCGCGGCGTGCGATCTGCTCGTCAAAGCGGCGCAGCAGATCGTCGGGCGCGGTCACCGAAAAGCGGACCAGCTCGGAGCTGGAGCCGGCGCAACGGCAGCTCGCCTGGTCGGCCGGACCGTGCGGATGCTCGTGCTTGTGGTCGCAGCCGTGCTCGTGCTCGTGCTCGGTCACGCTACACCAGCTTCACGGAGCCGACGGAGTTATGGTCGGCCTCGATGGCGTCCTCGTAGCCCTCGAGCGCGTTATGCGCCTCGTGCAGCGCAGCCATGGCGGCCTCGAGCTTGGCGCCAATACGCTCCATGTCAAAGTTCTCGGTCGCATGCAGCAGCTGATGGCTCCACTCGTGGGCGAGCTCGATGGTGTCGTCGACCTGCTTGACGCTCATGGCAAGCTGGCTCATGTTCATTCCAACGTCATGCATGGGAATCTCCTTTTGTACGGGGCAATCCAGTGGTTCAGATTCTACTACGCCCGCCCCGGGCGCCGCCGCATAAGAAAACGGGTGCGAGTCCGTCTGACCCGCACCCGTTCACTGGGGGCTGTTTGTGTCTACCATACTATCCATGGTCGCGCACCCTGCACCCGGCGCTCCGGCGAGCGGTGCAAAACCGCTCATGGACGGCAGATACGTAACAAGCGTATTACAGATGCTTCTCCAGCAGCGCCTGAAGCCTCGCCTTGGGCAGTGCGCCGACCGAGCGGTCAACCTCTTCGCCGTTCTTAAACACAATCAGCGTGGGGATGCTCATGACGCCATACTTCATGGCCAGGTCCTGGTTGTCGTCGACGTTGCATTTGGCAACGGCAAGCTTGCCCGCCAGCTCATCGGCAACCTCGTCAACGATGGGCGACAGCGAACGGCAGGGCCCACACCAGGGAGCCCAAAAATCGACCAGCACGGGAAGGCTGCCGTTGACGGTGGCGTCGAAGTTCTCGGGGGTAATCTGCTTAATGTCAGCCATGGTGACCTCCATAATGCGACGCGGCTCGGCCGCGTAAAACTCAGTACGACCGTGCTTATACCCAGCGGCCCGCAAAGCAACCACTCGCGGGCGGCTCTTTTATCAAAAGCGCCGCAAAACCCCTTTCTTCAGATATGGGGATATAAGGCGCATCGGCGTCAGCCGATATACATATACGGCTGCAAGTGGTATACTGTTTTCATGGATAGATACAGGAGCAACGACAACATAGTCTGGGACTGCGACTACCATGTGGTCTTCTGCCCGAAATACCGCAGGAAGGTGCTCGTGGACGGCATCGGCTCCCGCTTCGAGGAGATCGCGCACGAGGTCGCGGAGGAACTCGATTTCGAGATAAGGGAAATCAAGGTCATGCCCGACCGCGTGCACATGCTCGTCTCAGTCGACCCCCAGTTCGGCATCCACCGGGCCGTGAAGCGCATCAAGGGCAGGACCAGCCACGACCTGCGCGCCGAGTTCCCGCAGCTGAAGCGCAAGCTGCCGACGCTCTGGACGAACAGCTACTTCGTCTCGACCGTCGGCGGGGCGACGCCCGAGGCCGTCAGGCAGTATATCGAGGACCAGAGGAACGCGTGAGGGCCATGGACAAGACCTTCGAGTACCGCATATACCCGAGCGCCGAGCAGGAGGCCCTCCTGCAGAAGACCTTCGGCTGCTGCCGCTGGGTCTACAACAGGGTGCTGGCGATGAGGCGGGACGAGTACGCGTGGACGGGCAAATCGAGGCACATCAACTCCTACATCACCCAGATCCCCGCCTGGAAGAGGGCGGACGCGCCGTGGCTCTCCGAGGTGGACTCCATGGCACTGCAGCAGTCCCTGCGCGACCTGGACAAGGCATTTAAGAACTTCTTCCGCGCACCAGGCAAGGTGGGCTTTCCGAAGTTCAAGTCCAAACGCGCGGGGAGGAAGAGCTACCGCACGAACGGCGTCGGGATAATCGACGCCAGGCACGTGAGGCTGCCAAAGCTGGGGACCGTCAGGGCGCGGGTGAGCCGTCCCGTGGAGGGGCGCGTCCTGTCCGCGACGGTCAAGCAGGTGCCGAGCGGCAAGTACTACGTGGCGATATGCTGCGCGGACGTCCCCGCCACGGACGCGCCGGCCCCGACCGTCGGGTTCCTGGGAGTCGATGCGGGAATACACGACATAGCCACCTGCTCCACGGGGGAGCGCCTGCCCAACCCCAAAAACCTGCAAAGGAGCGAGAGGAGGCTTGCGCGGGAGCAGCGGCGGCTCTCGCGCAAGCGGAAGGGCTCCGCAAATCGCGCCAGGCAGCGTGTCAGGGTCGCGCGGGCGCACGAGAAGGTTGCCAACCGGCGGAAGGACGCCCTGCACAAGTTCACGACGCATGCGGTGGGAGAAAGCCAAAACATCGCGGTCGAGGACCTGAACGTCAGGGGCATGCAGAGGAACCGCCGCCTCGCCAAGGCCGTGGGCGATGCCGCCATGTCGGAGCTGGCGCGCCAGCTCGAGTACAAATGCGCATGGTCGGGGCGCGGCTTCGTAAGGGTGGGCAGGTTCTATCCGTCCAGCAAGACGTGTTCCGCATGCGGTTACGTCTACAGGGGACTGACGCTGGCCGAACGGGTATGGGACTGCCCCGCGTGCGGCATGCGTCACGACCGCGACCTGAACGCCGCCGTCAACATCGCCCGCGAGGGAAGGAGAATCCTGGAAGGTACCGCAGGGCATGCGGGAACCGCGGCAGACGCCGCAAACGCTTGTGGAGAGGGCGTAAGACCTACGGCTGCATGCGCAGTCTAGGCAATTCTCGGTGAAGCAAGAATCCCCTGGCTTTAGCCATGGGGAGTGTCAAATAATGGTGGGCACGCAAACGATTGGAGAGCGCATACCTATGTCACAAAGCCAGAAAAAAGAAGCCATCGCCCAGGCGGCCGAGCAGGAGCTCGCATCGCTTGCGGGTCGTGGCGTGCGCATCGCAGGCAACGCGTGCTCGCCGATTGTGCTGGTAAAAGGCGATTTGGATGAGGCCGAGCGCTCGGGCGGCGAGCTTGCCGCAGGCGCGGATGGCGCGGCGCTGCGTAAGGCGCTCGGGGCCATCGGTTATGCGCCCGAGGATTTTTGCGTGCTGGCAAGCGTCGCCGGTGCGGGCGACGGAACGGTGGCGGTGGGCCATGCCCTGCCGTGCGAGCTGTTCCGCGAGGCGCTCGAGGCGCTGGACCCCGAGGCGGTGCTGTTGCTGGATGATCGTGCGGCCGATACCATGCGCGAGACCTATGCCGATATGCTCGTGGCGATCGATGACTTCGACACCGCCATGCTCAAGCCCGGCTTGATCGCCCATGTGCAGGGTCGCCGCGTGCTCGCGCTCGACGGTTTTGAGGCGGCGCTCACTGACAAAGCCGCCAAGCAGCGCATGTGGGCATACATCAAGCAGCTGACCCCGGCGGCCGCTCCGCTGTAGCGGATTGGCGCCGGTAAGGCGGCCCTGACGGGTCGAGCGCGGCGCCGGCTTATCGCGTCCCTACATCACAGCGCGCAGCTCAAACCGATCGCCGTTAATGCGGAACTGGCAGTTGCCGTTCATACGCTCCACGGCAAGTTTGATGCTCTTGGTGCCAAAGCCGTGGCCCGCATGCCGGGTCACGGGCATGCCGTCGACCATGCGCGGTGCGCGGTCAAACGTGTTGGAAACTAACAGCAGCAGCTGGCCGTCCTCAAATCGCAGGTCAAAGTCGACGAATCGCTTTCCTTGGGGTGCGGCGCTTGCGGCGGTGATAGCGTTTTCCAAGGCATTTGAGAGCACGCTAAACAGGTCGGCGTCACCTACGTGGATCGTTTCGGGTACGGCGGCGCGCAAGTTGGCGGTAATGCCGTTTCTATTGATATCCGAGTTGAATGACGAAAGCGCAATGTTTACGGTCTCGTTGGCACAGAAACGGCGTACGGCGGTGCGGTCGCCGGCTTCGCAGAGCTCATCGATGCGTTTGAGCGCCTCGTCGGTGTGGCCCTCCTCAATTAAAGCGGCCAGGCCGCGTAGGAAGTGGCGCATATCGTGGCGAAGAATCGACAGCTCGCGCCCAGATTGACGCCAAGCCTCGAGCTCTTTGATGGCGGCGCTGTCGCGGGTTTCGAGCATCCAACGCTCTCGCTCGGCGGTTTCCTTTTCTTCGTATTCGCGCAGGTAAACGGCAAGAAACATAAGATAGAAGGCACAGAGCGCAAATGCCAAAAACTCAACCGTCACCACCGAGCCCGAGTGGAACAGCGTGGTGTAGACGTTGGTGGCGTAGTCAAAGATGTAATAGACGAGCGGCAGGATTAAAAGGATGCCCAGCTCGGTGGTGCTTTTAATCGCTAAGCGCGGACCGATGTCGCCGGCCCAATGCAACAGGACGGCAAAGACGGCGAGCGTGGTAGCGATGCGTGCCAGATAGTACGCGATCTGAGAATCGGTTGCGGCAAATGCGGCGATACCCATCCAATTGCTGAACTGGCAGCTCAGATAGGCGCTGGTGACGCCCAACGCCGCGAGCAGCGGACTCAAGTGGTAGCGCGCGCATAGGTAGACGGTAAGCGGCAGGTGCACGACGAGCGGATAGACCTGACGGGCAAAAAGCTCTCCGCCAACGACATTGGCGATCGAAAAGGCAGCGCCGGTTGCGGCCCCGACCCCCACCAACTCGAGTGCATGGCGTCGATTGATTTCGATACCGCACAGCGCCGCCGAGGCAAAGACGCCAAAGAGTAGCGTTGTGGCGTGGTGGATTGCCCAAAGGGCCATTTCGACCGAGGAGATCATCAGCGCCTCCCGCCCTCAAAGCGCACCGCAAAGTAGGCGTCTTGGAACCCCTGTTTGCTGCTGCGCGACAGCGGAATGCACGCGCCGGAGCGCATGACGATGTCCGTGCGATCGAAGTGGTCGATGTTGCGCAAGTTGACCTGGTAGCTACGGTGGCATTTAAAGAAGGTGGCATTTTGCGCCAAACGGTCCTCGACGCTGCGGAACGACTCGAGTGCCTCGATATCGCGTCCGTCGCGCAGGTGGAAGACCACGTGCTTGTTGCGCGCCTCGGCATATTCGATGTCGGACAGGCGCAGGGCGTGGTAGCCAAAGGACGTTTTGATCACGAGCTCGTCGGTTACCGCCGGGCGCATGCTCGAAAGCTCGTCGAGTAGCTGCGCCAGGCGTCCGTAAGTCACGGGCTTGAGCAGATAGTCGAAGGCTCGGACCTCGTAGGACTCCAGTGCAAACTCGGGCGATGAGGTGAGAAACACCAGACGCACAGCGGTATCGGCCCGGCGCAATTCGCGCGCGGTGTCCATGCCGTTGACGAGCGGCATGATCATGTCGAGCAGAATGATGTCGGCGCGCGACGCGGCATGGCGCGCCAGCAGGTCCTCGCCGCGCGTAACGAGCGCAACATCGACCGCCGTGCCCGTCTCGGTCGACCAACGGTCGATCATCCGGTGCAGTCTATCTAGAAAAGCGACGTCATCGTCGCAGGCAATAATCTTGAGCATTCTGAGCCCCCTTAGTAGTTCGATTTTGCCACATTGGGCGCGGACCACTCGCGGGGGAGCGCCCGTTCGTGCCTCATGGTGCGCAACTCGCGCCGAGCGGTATTGCGGTGGCGAAAGATGCCTCCTGCGCTATCGAGAGCTCGGCTATCCTCAGCTTGCCAGTTCGAAAATGGACCTGCCGCATGATTGAATCTTTATTTCAACTTTACACCTAGGTTTACAGCTGTCTTGTCAGCTGTAAACCTAGGTGTCATACTAAAGCCCCAAGATTCGCCAAAAGAGAGGGGCCTTGATGGCACAGAGCGCGAACATGGATGCGTCGGAGCTTGCACGCGATATCGCGGCCGGCCTGGCATCGGCAGCGACGGCAACGGAGCGCGCGGCACTGGTGCCCGCAGAGCTCGTCGAGGCCATTCAGCAACTAAAAACCCAACGTGACGCGGTGATTCTGGCTCACTATTACGTGGCGCCCGAGGTCCAGGCCGTTGCCGATTACGTCGGCGACAGCTTCTACCTGGCAAAGCTCGCCAAGAGCCTGCCGCAGCAGACCATCGTGCTGTGCGGCGTGGAGTTTATGGGCGAGAGCGCCAAGCTACTCAATCCCACCAAGACCGTGCTGCTGCCCGAGCCGGGTGCGGACTGCCCCATGGCGCACATGGTCAAACGCGAGACAGTCGACGCGGCCCGCGCCGAGTACGGCGACGACCTGGCCGTGGTCTGCTACGTCAACTCGACGGTCGAGATTAAGAGCTGGAGTGACGTGTGCGTCACCAGCTCCAACGCCGTCAAGATCGTGTCCGAGCTGCCGCAGCAGCACATTCTGTTTATTCCCGACCAGAACCTGGGCCGCTTTGTGGCCGAGCAAGTGCCGCAGAAGCACGTCATTCTCAACAAGGGCTACTGCCCGCGTCACCACATCATCACCGTCGAGCAGATCGTCGATGCGACGGAGGCCCATCCCGATGCGCTCGTGCTGGCGCACCCCGAGTGCAAGGCCGATGTCCTGGCCGAGGCCGACTACATCGGCTCCACCGCCGGCATCATCAAGTACGCCGAGGAGTCGGACGCGAGCGAGTTCATTATCGTGACGGTCCGTGGCGTGCTCTACGAGCTCGAGCGCCGCTGCCAGGGTACCGGCAAGAAGTTCTACTTCCCCGCGGTACAGCCCACCTGCGTCAACATGGATCTCATCACGCTCGAAAAGCTCGTGCGCTGCCTGGAGACGGGCGAGGGCGAGGTGCAGATCGGCGTTTCGGACGAGGCCGCCGACCAGGCCAAGCTCACGCTCGACCGCATGCTCGAGTACGCAGCGCGCTAAAAGTGCATGGTGTCCTCAAAGAAGGCGTCGTAGTC
>CABUBS010000021.1 GCA_902489855.1 uncultured Collinsella sp. | reverse complement strand
TCCGCGGCTTTTGGGCTTGGCGGCGGCCTTCTCGACCGACTCCGTCATAAACGTAATGGGGTCGACGCCGGTATCGGCGATACGGCCGGCAAAGAGCGAAATGATGGACGGGGTCTCGGCGTCAACGGTCTCGACCATCTCGTCGACCTGCTCGGGCGTAAAGATGGTGGTGACATTGACCTTGATGCCGTCGGCCGAAAGCTTGCGCACCAACTCGGCGGTGGACTCGCCCTTGGTGGTCACGCACGGAATCTTGACGTAGACGTTCTCGGCCCAGGTAGCAATCTCGCGGGCCTCGACCTCCATGGTCTCGACGTCATCGGCAAAGACCTCAAACGAGACGGACACATCGGTGATGTGGGCTAGGACCTCCTTGGCAAACGCACGGTAATCCGTCACGCCGCCCTTCTTCATAAGGGACGGGTTGGTCGTGAAACCCTGAACGTTGCCGTTCTCGTACATGTCGAGCATGCCCTCGAGGTTTGCACCGTCAGCGAACACCTTGATTGCCATCTGCCTGATTCCTTTCGTTTGCATAAGGCCGGTAAACTGCTAAACACTTTACCTATGTTTATCAAGGCGTGAACTGCGGGTTTTTATCTTCTCGGCGAACGGTTTTACGGTTTTACCATTTTTATATCGACACCCCAGCAGCAAAACGTTTTTGCCATTCATTGCGTTTGATTCCGCTCACGGCGCAGAGACGATGCTTCGTCAATACGTTTTCACAACCACTTCAAAACAAAAAGCGGTGACGCCTCATTTGAGACGTCACCGCTTCCGTGTAGGAGCCGGTTATCGGAGCTCCGCCCGATTAGGGCTTAAAGTGTGCCTGGATTACTCTTCCTCAACGTGGTTGATCACAGCGCCCTTGGTGTGGATGAAGTTGGGGACAAAGGCGACGATCAGAAGGACAGCGAGAATCGCGTAGACACCGGTGGTACCGAAGGCCTCGGCAGCGCGGCCGAGCGTAATACCAATAACGGAGAAGTCGAAGTCGCCGAACGTAGTGTTCTTGAAGCCGAAGACGTCAAGAACAGGCAGGAGCAGAGCAGGGGCAAAGGTGATGAGCAGGCCGTTGACGAAAGCGCCAAGAGCTGCACCCTTGCGGCCACCGGTAGCATTGCCGTAGATGCCGGCGGTAGCACCGCAGAAGAAGTGAGGAACCATGCCCGGGATGATGAAGATACCGAGGGTAGCGCCCACGATGAACATACCGACCACGCCACCGATAAAGGAAGCGACAAAGCCGAGAATGACGGCGGTGGGAGCGTAGGGGAAGAAGACGGCGCAGTCGACGGCGGGGATGGCACCGGGGATCAGCTTGTTGGAGATGCCCTGGAAGGCCGGGACCAGGTCGGCGAGAATCATGCGGACGCCGTTGTAGACGATGGTGACGCCGACGGCGAAGGACAGAGCACAGGTCAGGGCGTAAACAATCACGTTGTCGCCGCCAGCAGTCTCAGTAACAACCGCAGGATCTGCGATGTAAGCGGCAAAAGCAGTCACCAGGTAGAAGAAGGCCATGGTAAGAGCCGTGGAGATGGTGGTGTCGCGCAGGAAGGCATACTTCTCGGGAACCTCGATCTTCTCGGTGCTGTTCTCCTCGGCGTCCTTAGCAAACAGCGTACCGACTGCAGCGGAGATATAGTAGGCAAGCGAGCCGAAGTGACCCATGGCGATCTCGTCGCCATCGGTAACCTTCTCGGTGAAACGCTGGCCGACGGCGGGAAGCATGGCGCTCACGAGGCCCAGGAACATACCGCCCACAATGATAAGCTGGACATCCTCGAAGCCAGATGCCTGCAGAACAGCAGACAGCAGGCAAGCCATGAACATGCTGTGATGGCCCGTCAGGAAGATGTACTTAAACTTGGTAAAGCGAGCAATGATAATGTTCACGACGTAGCCGAGAATCAGGATCATCATGGTCTGAACGCCGAGGACGCTCTGGGCCATCGAAACGACGACCTCGTTGTTGGGCACGACGCCGGTGATGTGGAAACCGGTCTCGATGAAGGTACCCAGCGGAGCAAGGTTCTCCTGAACAACAGCGGCGCCGGCAGACAGCATGATGTAGCCAAGGATCGGCTTCAGGGTGCCCGTCATCACCTTGTGGGCGGGACGCTTAAGCGCGACAAGGCCGACAAAAGCGAACAGGCCCATAATCCATGCTGGCTTGGTCAGAATCGATTGGATAAACTCAAGTATGGGAAGGATGACTTGCATCTGGGCTTCCTTTCTTTTTAACGTGGGCGCGTTTCCCTCTTCCACAGGGAACCGCCCTTTTTTGTGCCGCTTTAGGCGTTAGCGGCGGCCGCCTTGATTGCCTCGAGGGCGTCTTCGCGGATCTTCTTCTTGTTCACATAGCTGCGAACGATCACGACGTTACCGTGAAGCTCGGGAGCGAGCTCCTTAACGGTGATGAACAGATCCGGATTTGCGGAAGAAGCACCGTTCAGGTCCATAGACTCAACGTCGGCCTTGATGCCCTCCTCCTCGCAAAGCTCCTCGACTTTGCCAGCGAGCATCAGGCTGGACCCGATGCCGTTTCCGCATACGGTGATGATATGCATGGCAACCTTCCTCTCCTACACGTGACGGTTTTCCCGTCTATCCAAAAGCGGCGACGCATCGCCGTGCCATTAAGGCCTAAAAGAATGAACGCATGGTCTCCAGAACTTGCTCGGGCGTATCGCACGCGCTGAGCTTGGCAACGCAGTCCTCATCCTCGAACATCTGCGAAAGCTCCGCCAAGCAGCCAAGATGGGCCTTGGGGTCGGGCGCGCAGATGCCCACGAGCACGTGAACCGGATCGAAATCCTCATGTCCAAACGCAACCGCAGGATCAAGCGTGACGATGCAGATTCCCGCTTCGCTCACGTTGCCATCGGCCTGGGCATGGGGCATGGCGATGCCCTCTTCAAGAACCATATAGGGACCGAATTTGTGAACCGATGAAATCATGGCGTCGACATAGCTCTGGTCGCATTTGCCGGCGTCTACGAGCAATTTGCCGCACGCCTTGATCGCTTCCTCCCAATCGGAGGCCTCGACATGGCAGGCAACAAGCTCGGGCTTAAGAAGATCGGTCAGCATGCTCGCCCCCTACTCCTCGGGCAGGATATGAAAACCAAGCGCCTGAATGTCGCGGGCAAAGCCCTTGACCGTATCAAGCGAGTACTCAAGCAAATCTTTCCCGAAATTCTTGCGCTTGGCAAGAAGGGCATTGGGGACCGTAATGATCTGGCAGCCAACAGACTCTGCCTGGAAGATGTTGAGCACCTCACGCGTGGATGCCCAGAGAACCTCGGCGGCGGGCTTGACGGCAGCCTTCTTTACGGACTCCGCCATGAGGGGCAGCGGATCGACACCGGTATCGGCGATTCGGCCGGCAAAGATAGACAGAATAGAGGGGGTCTCGGCAGAGACGGCATCGACGAACTCGTCGACCTGCTCGGGCGTGAAGATGGTGGTGACATTCACCTTGATGCCGTCGGCGGAAAGGCGCTTGACCAGCGCGGCGGTGGACTCGCCCTTGGTGTTGAGCGCCGGAATCTTAACGTAGACGTTGTCCGCCCAGGTTGCGATCTCGCGAGCCTCGGCCTCCATACCAGCCTCGTCGTCGGCGAACACCTCAAAAGAGACCGACACATCGGTGATGTGCTCAAGAACCGTCTTGGCAAAAGCACGGTAGTCAGTCACGCCACCGGCCTTCATAAGGGAAGGATTGGTCGTGAAGCCCTGAACGTTGCCATTGTCGTGCATGTCAAGCATGCCCTCGAGGTTAGCGCCGTCGGCAAACACCTTGATCGCCATGTTGGTCCTTTCTCATCTAGCATTATTGCTATCGAAAGCCTTTTTCTTTGTTTCAAAAGCTTTTCGGCTTTCTTTTATAAACTACTTCAAAAGATATCGAAAGCTCAATTGCCAACTTTCCGTGAACGGTCGATTATCGGGCGTGAACGTATCTCACTTTTTTTCGAACACCTTTCAGGCAAGACTCTTTACTGGCTGTTGCAGGCATTCTGCACGTCAGGCCAACTACTAATTACAAATAAAAGCAAGGCGTGTCATTCATCTCGTTCGCTCGATTTCGCCTTGTTCTTTTCATATCGATACGTTATATTTCGATTACGAAAGGCATTTCTTTTGCCTTTCGTTCAAAAGGAGCGACTTATGGCATCAACTTCAGACCTTTCCCCGGCCGAACGTCAGCGATTTATCATGAACTGGCTGGCCGAAAAGCCAAATATCTCGGTATCCGACATCGTTCGCCGCTTTTCGGTTTCGGAAGTTACCGCGCGACACGACCTCGTCTCGCTGGAATCGGAAGGCAAATTGCGTCGCGTACGTGGCGGAGCGGTATCGCTTTCTCGTTCCAATGCCATTTCGTATCCCGAAGAGCGCATCAATGTCCAAGTCGAGGCCAAGGAGGCAATCGCCGCGACCGCAGCAACTCTTGTTGACGATGGCGACGTTCTGGTGATCGACATCGGCACCACGGCCTTTTACTTCACTAAGGCCCTCATGGACAAACGCGATATCACCATCATCACCGGCGATCTTGCTATCGCAAACTATGCCAGCTTTAATCTGCCCAATGCTTCGGTAGTGCTGTTAGGCGGCTCCGTGCGAAAGGGTCACCTTTATCTCGCGGGCGCGCTAACGCTCGACTGCATGAGCAAGCTTCATGCCGACAAGGCATTTGTCAGCGCGGACGGATTCCATCCCGACCACGGCTTTACCGTCGAGCATGACTTCTCGGCCATGATCAAGAGCATGTATCTGACCAACTCAAACCAGGGCTATATGATGGTTGACCAGGGAAAGTTCAACAAGACCAGTTTTTATCAGTCCGCGCAGATCGATGACCTCGATGGCATCATCGTTGATGGAGACAATGAGGGCATCATGACGGCGGCCATCGAAAGCAGCCGCAGTCATCCCAAGCTCTATTTTGCAAAATAACTCAAATGGCCGGTTCGCCCACATCGAGGGCGAACCGGCCATTTATTAAATCAAGCCGAAGTGGCGCATCGCCGTAACCGTGCCGTCGTGTGCGACGTCGTCGGTTACGTAGTCGGCGACTGCCTTGACCTCGGGCATGGCGTTACCCATGGCAACGGCCGTCTCGACGGCGGCGAGCATACCCAGGTCGTTGCCCGAATCGCCAAAGCCAAAGGTGCGCGCGTTGCCGGTGCGACCCAGGTGCTCCAACGCGCGCGCCACGCCCACGCCCTTGTCGATGCCCTTGGGGCTCAGTTCACGGTTTTCCCCGCCGGTGTTGCACAGCTCGAAATTGCGCTCGATAAAGCCGTCGTCGTTGGCCACGCGTGCCAAGTTGGGTGCATTCAGGCACACCTTACCCACGTGCAAACGACCGTCGACGCGCATCTCCCCGGCACCGTGCACCACGGAAGCGCCGATCAAAGACGACTGTTCAATACCCGCAGGCTCCAGAGCAAAGGTCGCTCCATTGGTTTCGAAAAAGGCCTCGAATCCTGCCGAGATAATGCGATGTGCGAGTTCTTCGGCTACATCCTCGTCAAAGCAGTCCTCATACACCACGCGGCCCTCGACCTCGAGCGTGGCGCCCGCCATGGCAACGACGCCCGCGGGGTCGAGCGCACGCAAGCTATCGGCGATGAGCCACAGGGGGCGACCCGTGCAGATAAACGCCTTGTGTCCCACGTCGCGCAGACGATGAAACGCCTCGACGACCGCCTGCGAGGGGCGAACCGCCGAAAAGTCCTTGTCGGTCATGTTATCGGGATCGAACGACGTCAGCGTGCCGTCCACGTCAAAAAAGAGCACAGCGGGTTCGGGACACGCATCAATCATATGGGTTCCTTTCGAGGATAAGGGCAAACGAAGCATCCATCATATAATGGAGCGACGCAACCAGAGAGGTCACCCATGGAATTTTACGCAAGCTGCCCCGAAGGCTTTGAGTCCGCACTCGCCGATGAGCTTAAACGCCTCGGGCTTTCGCATGTTCGCCGGCTGAAGGGCCGCGCCACGTTTGAGGGCGAGCTCGAAGAAGGCTACCGCGCCTGTCTGTGGTCGCGCCTAGCGAGCCGCGTGTTTGCGGTGCTCGGGCGCTTTGAGGCGCAGGATGCCGATGAGCTGTACGATAGCGTTTACGACATCGCCTGGGAGAACATCGTCCGCCCCGGCGCCACCATTGCCATCACCGCCCGCGGCGTGACCGAGCAGCTGCGCAACACGCGCTTCTCGGCCCTGCGCGCCAAGGACGCGCTGTGCGACCGTCTGGCCGAGGCCACGGGCCGTCGCGCCGATGTCGACGCTGCCGATCCCGACGTTCACCTGTTGCTTTCGCTGCGCCAGCGCCGCGCGAGCATCAGCCTGGACCTTTCGGGCGACCCGCTGTTCAAGCGCCTGCCGCCCGCGGCGACCCGTGCCGGCGAGGGTGCGCACGTGTTGCGCCCCGACTACGCCGCCCTGGTGCTGGCGCAGGTCGGCTGGACCGCACTGTGCGAGCGCGAGTTGACGGCCGACGATTACGAGAATGAAGCCCTTCCCACGCTAATCGATGCCTCGTGCGCCGGCGGCGGCCTGTTGCTGGAAGCCGTGAACATTCTGACCGACCGCGCCCCGGGCGCCGCACGCGAGCGCTGGGGCTTTGAGGGCTGGCAGCTACACGACGCCGCTCTGTGGGAGCAGCTGCTTGCCGAGGCGCGCGAGCGCGAGGCGGCAGCGCGCGAGCGCCAGGCGCGCATCGTGGCCATGGACATTGACCCCACCGCCCGCAAGACCGCCGAGCGCATGGTTAAGTGTGCCGGCTACAAGCGCTTTGTCGATTTTTGCGCCGCCAAGTCCGCCACCGTGCTGGACCACGCAGGTGCCATTGCCGGTGCCGCCCTGGTCGCGGACACGACCGAGACCCCGCTTTCGCTCATGCACGACGCCATGACGCTGATCGGCGAACTGCGCCGCGCGCCTGAGCTCACCGCCGCGCCGGTCGCCGCGCTCACCCGCGACGGATTGCTGGCCCGCGCGCTCCACGCCGAGCCCGAGCACTCGATCGCCGTCATGCCCAATAACGAGGAGGCGGCTATTGAGGTTTGGCCCTCGCTCGACCACGCCGCCGCAGCATTCGAAGCTGCGACCAGTGCGGATGTCGAGGCCGAGGTTGCGGATGCCAACGAAGTCAACGATGAAGCCGCCGCTTCCGCCATGCCCGCGCCTGCCGCCATGCTCGACTTGGGCGACGGCAAGCCGCTGCCCGTGCTCATCCCGGAGTCCGAGCAGTTCGCCAATCGTCTGCGCAAGAATGCCCGTCTGCGCCGCAAGTGGGCCAAGCGCGAGGGCGTGAGCTGCTACCGCGTCTACGATGCCGACCTACCCGACTACTCCGCCGCCATCGACCTGTACGAGGGCTGCCCGCAGACGCCGGGGCGTTGGCTCGTCATCGCCGAATACGCCGCACCCAAGACCATCGATCCCGCGCTAGCCCAGGCCCGCATGCTCGACATCTTGGCTATCGCGCCGCGTATCCTAGATGTTCCGGCCGAGCATGTGCACGCCAAGGCCCGCATGCGTTCGCGCGGCGGCTCGCAGTACGGTAAGCAGGGCGCCGGCAAGGGCGGCTCGGGCGAGCGCGCCAACATCGCGCGCCGTCGCCTGCCGCTCATCGAAGAGGGCGGACTCACCTTTGCCGTCAACTTTGATGACCACCTGGATGTGGGCATCTTCTTGGATCACCGTGTCACCCGCAACCTGGTGCGCGAGCACGCCAAACAGGCGCGCCGCTTCCTCAACCTGTTCGCCTACACCGGTACCGCCACCTGCTATGCGGCAGACGGCGGCGTCGAGGAAACTGTGACGGTCGACCTTTCCAACACCTACCTGGACTGGGCCGAGCGCAACATGCGCCAGAACGGCTTTGTGGGTCCGCAGCATCACTTTGTGCGCGACGACGTGCTTGCCTGGATTCGCGACCAGCGCCAGACGCGCAACCGCTGGGACCTGATCTTTGTCGACCCACCCACGTTTTCGAACTCGTCCAAGATGGGCCGCCGCACCTGGGACGTCCAGCGCGACCATGTTGAGCTTTTGGCCGGCGTATCGCGCCTGCTCGCACAGGGCGGACATGCCATCTTTAGCTGCAACCTGCGCGGCTTCCGTCCCGAGACGCGCAAGCTCGCGCGTGCGGGCGTGGTGCTGGAGGACATTACGGCACAGACCATCCCCGAGGACTTCGCGCGCAACCAGAAGGTGCACCATTGCTATATCGTGCGCCGCCTGCCCATCGAGGACGCCATGGCAGAGGTCGGCTTTAGCGCCGAGGAGATTGCCGAGCGCGTCGAGGAACTGCGTAACCCCGAGGCCCGCAAGCCCCGTGCGGCAGTGCCCGCGCACGCGCAGGCCGGCAACGGCAAGTCGAACTTTGCCGGCAAACCCTCTCCTGCCGGCAAGCCCAAAAAGAAGAAGTTCTACGCCAGCAAGCCCAAGGGCAAATAGACAAAGTTGCGGTGGAATAGTTCCTAAAAAGCCTGGTAAAGGCCCAAACAGGAACTATTTCACCGCAACTCAAATTGGGATGGTGGTTGGCTATCTAGCCTTGGGTGACCAGGCGATAGCCGATACCCACGTGCGTCTGGATATAGCGCGGGTGCGCGGGGTCGGACTCAATCTTCTTGCGCAGCGTGCCCATAAAGACGCGCAGGCTCGCCAGGTCGCTCTTAGTTGCCGTGCCCCAAATCTCGTGCAGGATAAACTGGTGCGTCAGCACCTTGTCGGCGTTGTGTGCCAACAGGCACAGGAGCTTATACTCGATCGGCGTCAGATGCAGTTCCTCGCCATCCATCGTGGCGATGCCGGCATCAAAATCGATATGCAGCTCACCGGTATCGAACGAGCCCTCGGAGGCAACACCGCCCGTTTGCGCATACGAAAGGCGCCTGAGCGTTGTGCGAATACGCGCGAGCAGCTCCTCGACCGAAAACGGCTTGGTCAGGTAGTCGTCGGCACCGGCATCGAGCGCGCGGATTTTGTCCGCATCCTCGCTGCGCGCCGAGACCACGATGATCGGCATGCCCGACCATGCGCGCACCGACTCCACCACCTTGACGCCGTCCATATCGGGCAGGCCCAGATCGAGCAGCACAATGCTCGGCGCCTGCGACGAGGCGGCGGCGATGGCGGCATGGGCGGTCTCCACGGCCATATGGCGCAAGCCGTGCGCCTCGAGCGCGGCAACGATAAGGTTGCGGACAGCGGGATCGTCCTCAACGACCAAGATGAGCGGTTTTACGGCAGAGTTCGGCACGGCGCTACTCCTTATCAAACGAAACATCGGCGGCGGGAAGCTCAATCGTAAAGACCGAGCCGTGCGGATCCGCCGCGGTAACCTCTATGCTACCGCCATGTGCCAGCGCAATGGAGCGGCAGAGCGAAAGCCCCAGGCCCACGCTTCGGTGGCTGTCGGCCAAACCGTGGTTGGCGGTGTAGAACGACTCAAAGATGCGCTCGCGATCCTCGGGTGCGATGCCCGGACCGTCATCGGCAACCGAGCACGCCACGCATCCATCGTCTACGCCAATCGAAATCACGATATGCGAGCCTGCGGGCGTATAAGTGATGGCGTTGTTCACCAGATTGACCACCAGCTGCACCATCAGGCGCGCATCGACGTTGACGAGCGCCGGCTCATCGCACGCCACCACCTTAAGGTCGTGCTCGCGCACGGCAGGGTTCACGTGGCGCAGCGCCTCCTCGACGATATCGTCCATGAGCTCGAGTGTGGTCGACAGGCGCATACCGCCACCCTCGAGCTTGGTGATGGCGAGCAGGTTCTCGACGGTGGCGTTGAGCCATTGCGCATCCGAGCGAATGGACAGGAGCAGGCCGCGGCGCGTCTGGGCATCGAGCACGGCGGTGCCGGTCGAGCCCTGGTCGAGCAGGACATCGGCATTGCCCGAAATACTGGTGAGCGGCGTACGCAGATCGTGCGAGATGGAGCGCAGCAGGTTGGCGCGCAGCTGCTCATTTTTGGCAAGCACCGCCGCCTCCTCGCGGGCCTCCATGGCGCGGGCGCGATCGAGTGCCAGCTCGCCTTCGCTCACGATGGCATCGGCAAGTGTTCGCTCCTCGTGCGTCAGCACGTCGGGCTCGGCAACGATAGCCAGCACGCCCACCACCGAGGCGGGGTCGCCCGAGCGCGCGAAGCCGTCGCCTGTGCGAACCGTCAGGTAGATGCCATAAAACGCCGAGCCGCCAAACGTGGCGTCGAGCGGCGTTCCCACATAGGCGGACGCCGAGAGCCGCGGCGGCATCTGCGGCGCCAGTTCGTGCACCGGTGCGGCATCGCCCACGGCCGTGTATGTCGCACGCGGCAGCAGGTCATCGCCCTCGGCATCGGCGCTGTACCACACGACCGGACAGCCCGAAAGGCGCGCCAGCTGCGTTGCCATGGCGTGAACGATCTGCTGCTCGTCGGCGCACCGCTGCAGCATGCGGTTGGTCTCGAGCACCATATGCGTGCGGCGGTCGCTGGCGGCAGCCTGTGCCAAGGCGCGGCGCAGGGCCAACGCAATCGAGCTCGACACAAGCGAGACCACGAACATGATGAAGAACATGCCGGGATAGCCGCGGTCGATAAGCGACAGCGAGTAGCGCGGGTCGACAAACAAGAAGTTGTAGAACGCCACGGCGGCAGCCGAGCTCAGCAAGCAATACAGGCGACTCCAGGTAAAGAATGCGCACAGCTGAACGGCGAACACATAGACGATCATGATGCTCGGCGCGAGACCCGGATGGTCGAGCAGCGCGCCCACAATCGTCGCCGCGACCAGCAGCCCCACCGATACGCAGGCGTCATACAGAGGAGTGCGGCGCGTCAGCGTTGTGCGCCGCCACCAAAAGCTATCGGCAATATCGCCGTCCGTACGGACGTCCATCAGTGCCCCGCCCCTCTCTCAAAAACAAAAACCACCACAAAGGGACAGGCACCTTTGTGGTGGTTTCCCTTGTGGTGGTTCCAAGTGTAAAGCCTTTGCAGCCTGCGGTCGCTAGACAAACAGCACGTGCGCGAGCAGGGCACACACGCACACCGCTCCAAATACCAGCGCCACGATCGAGATCACGCGGTCGGCCATGTCCATGTTGGCACGATTCGTAAAGAACCGATCTTCGGCGGCGTCGACACGCGCCTCACGTACCAGCTCGGCAACCACCTCGCGGCCATCAAGCATCTTTGTATCCATGTTTACCTCCCCGGCCTCAATCTTGTCCATCAAAAACCAACTCCGTGTAGCCGCCGACGTCTACGGCCGCTCGTTGGGGGCCAGGCGCTGCATCTTGTTCACGGCCTTGAACTTGGTGAACAGCGGCACGTACTCAAAGCTCACGTTGGAGTTCTCCAGGCCGTACCAGCGCGCGGGCGTGCCGGCGGCGCGGCGGATGATGTACTTGAGCGTGATGGCCGTGCGCTCGCTGGGCTCCACGTCGCTCTCGGGCGCCAGCAGCTTGCGGATCATGACGAACTTGAACGTACCGATGTTGCCCGGATCCTTGTAGACCGAGTAGTCGTGCTTTTGCGCGGGCAGCTCGCCGGTGGCGGCAAGGTCCTGAACGACCTGGCGCAGGTAGGCATTGACGCGCTGGTTGACCTTATAGCCCAGGTACAGATGCACGCGGAAGACGTAGTCGGTGTCGAATGTCTCAACCGAGTAGGCAAACGTATACGGTTCGTCCATGGTCTCGACGTTGACGAACCACCAGGCGCGAGCGCGCTTGGGATGCTTGTCCAGAATCGAGTAGACGATGTCGCGGTCGATGTAGTCGGTATGGGTGTCCTTGGTCAGGTACACGATGTTGTCGCTCAGGCGCTCGTAGCGATCGTCATCGCGCAGGCGCTTGAGCTGCGGCAGGTAGCTGCGCAGCGGCAGCAGCGTAAACTGGCGCTGCTCAACAGCCGTACCGTTGTACCAGCACACCATGATACCCATGATGAGCGCGGCCATGAGGATGGTGAAATAGCCGCCGTGGAAGAACTTGGTGAGCGAGCTCACGAAGAAGAAGCCTTCGAGCAAAAGGAAGAAGGCCGCGAAGATCCACGGCGCGACCTTGAGCTTGCGCTCCTCGTGCAGGTAGAAGAAGAGCAGCAGCGTGGTGCACATCATAGTCAGCGTAATGGCAAGGCCGTAGGCGGCTTCCATATGCGCCGAGTTCTGGAACAGCAGCACCACGATGACGCAGCCGACAAGCATGACGTTGTTGACCATGGGAATATAGAGCTGGCCCTTGGTCTCGGCAGGGTAGAAGACCTGCATGTGCGGCATGAGGTCCAGACGGCTGGCCTCGGACACCAGCGAGAATGCGCCGGTGATGAGCGCCTGCGAGGCAATGATGGCCGCGACGGTGGAAAGGCCGACGGCAAACGGGCGCAGGCCCGGGGCGAGCATCTGGTAGAACGGGTTGAGATCGGCAATGCCCATGAGCTCGGGGTTGGCAGCGTTGTTCATAAGCCAAGCGCCCTGGCCCATATAGGACAGCAGCAGGCAGCACTTAACGAACGGCCAGGTAGCGTAGATGTTGCCGCGGCCGACGTGGCCCATGTCGGAGTAGAGCGCCTCGGCACCGGTGGTGGCGAGGAAGCAGCTGCCCAGAATCATGATGCCCGCGTGGTTGTTGGGGCTCAACAAAAAGGCGATGCCGCGGAGCGGGTTGAGGCACAGCAGCACGGCGGGGTGCTGTAAGACAAAGAACAGACCCGTGCCGCCCAGGAATAGGAACCACAGCGTCATGATGGGGCCAAAGGCGTGACCGATCTTGGCCGTACCGATGCGCTGTACCAAGAAGAGCACGATGATGATGGCGAGCGTAATGGCGACGACGCGGCCCTGATCATCGCCCAGCACGGCATGGACCGCCGGGATAGTGCGCAGGCCCTCGATGGCCGTGGTAACGGTAACGGCCGGCGTCAGGATGCCGTCGGCGAGCAACGCGGCGCCACCCAGCATGGCGGGGATGATAAGCCACTTGCCGCAACGCTTGACCAGGCTGTACAGGGCAAAGATGCCGCCCTCGCCATGGTTATCGGCGCGCAGCGAGATGAGCACATACTTGATGGTGGTCAGCAGCGTGACCGTCCACACGACAAGGGAGAGCGCGCCGAGCACGAACTCCTCCGTGACGCTTCCGATGCCGCCGTTGCCGGCAACGAGCGCCTTGGTTACATACATAGGGCTGGTGCCGATATCGCCGTACACCACGCCCAGCGTGACGAGCATCGCCGAGATGCTCACAGGAATCGCAGCGTGCGAGGCTGCCTCCTTGGCCTTTTGTTCCATAAGCCGGTTTCCTCCCAACTTTAATGTTCGAAGGGATTATAGGTAATCGGCCCATGTTTTAATGCACTGTTTTCCCAGCTAGATAAAGATTTATACAGTCTTTAGGCTACCGCGGCGATATGGAATGTGACAAAGGGACTATCCCCTTGTCACATTCGTCATTTTCCGAGCCAGTTTTTGAACCACCACTCCATGGAGCGGCTCATCTCGGCCATAAAGGGACTGGTGTGTTTGCGGGTGTAGATATCCACCACGCGCTCGCCCACCTCGCGGGCGTGCGGGCGAAACATCGCATCCATCTCGGCCACCTGCGCATCCATAGTCGCGTCGTCCGCACGGCAGTAGCGCTCCTCGTGCACCAGGTTCACCACGGGATGTGCAATGGCCGGGCGCTCCTTACGGGGCGTACCGATGATGAGCATCGACAGCGGCATGGTATAGGGCGGCAGATCGAGCAGCTCGGCAACTTCCTCGGCGTTCTCCACGATGTCGCCAATGTAGCAGCTCCCCAGGCCCAGGGCCTCGGCGGCAACCACGGCGTTTTGCGCAGCGATCACGGCATCCTGCGCCGCGATGGCAAAGTCGCCCAGACCCGGTGCGCGGCGGGGCGACTTGCCCGTGCGCTCGACAAACTCGGGCTCAAAGCAGCCCACGTGCTCAAACAGATCGATCCACTTGGCATAGTCGACCACAAATATTAGTGCCCAGGGCGCCTTGGCGATCATAGGCTGGTGGTCGCACAGGTCGGCCAGACGGTCCAGCGTAGCCTGCTCGCGAATGCTCACGATGGAATACATCATCATGGCGCCCGCCGACGGTGCGCGGCTCGCCGCATGCAAGATCGCCGCCCGCTGCTCGTCGGTCACCGCTACGGGACGGTCGCTGTCATCGCGCGCGAAAGCACGCGTGGACGAGCGGTGTTCCAAGATGTCCAGCGCCGCGTTGCCCGTAGTCTCGACCGGATAGCCGCCCGCGTCCACGCCCACAGCTCCGCCGCAGTACTCGGCGCCCGTCATACAAACCTGCTCGCCCATAGCTCTATCCTCGCTAATTCTTTAAGAAGCCTTTACGTTTCCGTGTAATTCCCGTCCATTATCGCGCAGGTCGCCACTACATTGCGCCACACCGCCACACGTGCGCGTTAATATGGCTGGTTGTTGTGCGCAGCCACCAATTGCAGCGCATATTTTGGTAACAATCGGGTAAACCCCCGCTTTCGTAGGTTTTAGTTTGTGAGGAGTCTCAGCATGTTCGCTGCCGCCATCTCGCTCGTCGGTCTTGCGGCGACCGTCTACCTTGTCTTGCGCGAGGCCAAGGCCATTCGCGCTCAGTCGGGCACCGTTGCCAAAAGCGCTCTTGGGTGGAGCGTCGTCTTCGGCCTGTTCCAGGTCTTTTTGACTATTTGGGGCGCCATTGGCCTCGTCGCCCAAAACGAGCCGCTCGCCTTTGTGATGCTCATCCTGACCAACGCCATCCTCACCGGCTGCGCTTGGGCCAGCATCGCCCGCGACCGCATCGCCCCGCGCGTCTTTGCGTTCGCCAGGCCCGACGCCCCCGCCCCCACCGGCAAGCTCGCCCGTCTGCGCGGCGCCTTTGTGGGCAAGCCGCTCGTCGCCGCCGTGCTGTGCCTGCTGCTCGCCGGCGTCTTTGCGCTGCTGGGAATGGAAGTCTCGTCCAACCACGACTTTACCTGGGTCTACCCCCTGTGCATCCTGCTCGAGTGGGCCATCATCACCACGCTCATGGTCGGCCTGTTCTTCCTGTTCCAGCGCCACGGCGCAGCTCCCGCGGTCCTGGCCTTTGCCCTCTTTGTCCTGGGCATTGCCGAGTTCTTCGTTATCACGTTTAAATCCATGCCCATCCAGCCGGGCGACCTTTCGGCAATCTCCACCGCCGCCGCGGTCGCCGGCAACGGCTACACCTTCTCGATCTCGCTGTTCTGCGTGCTGTCCATGGGCTTTACCGCCATCGCCATGCTGCTGTGCGAGTACGCCGGCCTGGTCGCGCCGCATCGCCAGAAGGGCACCGCCAACGCCAAACGCATCCTGCTCACCAACCTGCTCGTCGCCGTACTGTGCCTGGGCGGCGTGACCGCGCACGTCACCCTCATCGACTACTACAACACCCTCGGCATCACCGTCTACACCTGGCGCCCGCTCGAGAGCTACTGGCGCGAGGGCTACCTGCCTGCCTTTATTAGTGCGGCGCAGTCCATCAAGCCGCCCAAACCCGCCGACTACTCCGTCGACGATGCCAAGGCCACGCTCAAAAAGTACGCCAAGGCCTATGACAAATCCGACGCGGCTAAGAGCGATGAGCGCGCCGCCGCAAAGGAGCAGTTCGACAGCGAGAAGCCCACGGTCATCGCCATCATGAACGAGACCTTCTCGGATCTGTCGATCTACCAGAACATGCGCGCCGGCTACGAGGGCCCGCAGTACTTTAAGAACCTGTCCAACTGCCTCAGCCGCGGCAAGCTCTACGTGAGCGCCTACGGCGGCGGTACCGCCAATACCGAGTTTGAGTTTATGACCGGCAACTCTATGGCCAACCTGGGCTCGGGCGTGTACCCCTACACCATCTACAACATGGAAACGACCGGGAACCTGGCAGAGCAGTTCAAGTCGCTCGGATATTCCACCACGGCCATGCACCCCAACCACGCCACCAACTGGAACCGCGAGAACGTGTACAAGGACTTTGGCTTTGACCGGTTCCTGTCCATCAACGACTTCCAGGGAGCCGACACTCTGCGCGGTATGGTGACCGACCAGGCGACCTATGACAAGATTCTTGAGCTGCTCGACCAGAACGCCGATCCGCAGTTTATCTTCGACGTGACCATGCAGAACCACTCGGGCTACGACACGGGCCTGCTGCCGGTCGACAAGCAGATGCACCTGAACATCGACACGACCGATCTGGACGCCAAGACCGTCGAGGACGGCACGCTCTCCGATGTCGACGAGTACGTCTCGTGCATCGAGCAGTCCGACCAGGCGCTGCGCTACTTCCTTAACGCCTTGAGCAAGCTCGACCGCAAGGTGGTCGTGGTGTTCTGGGGCGATCACCAGCCGTTCTTCCCGTCCAAGTTCAACGACAAGTGGTTTACCGGTGAGGACGACGCCACGCATCAGGAGCGTCTGTGGCAGACCGACTACATCATCTGGGCCAACTACGACGTTGCCGGCTGCGACCAGACGAGCGAGGTCGACGACCTGTCCACCAACTACCTGTCCACGCAGCTTATGCAGCTGATCGGCGCACCCCTCTCCGACTACCAGAAGGCGCACATGACGCTGCGTGAGTCGCTGCCCGCCATCAACTCGGTGGGCTACGAGGACGCCAGCCTGCGCTGGGCGCTCTCCTCCAACGTCACCGGTGACGACGCCGCCGCAGCAGCCGCCACCAAGGCGCGCGAGGATTACGCCAAGATGCAGTACTACGAGATGTTCCGCGACGGCAAGAACGTCTACACCGAGCACTTCCAGACCGAGGCCAACGAAACCGACCCCAACCTGGCACCGGGCACGACCAAGATCAAGTAGCGGGTCACTCATAACTGAAACGTCTGTCCGGGCGGAGGCATATAAGGTTCCCTGCTCGGACAGTCCTGCGCAAGACGGGGG
>CABUBS010000020.1 GCA_902489855.1 uncultured Collinsella sp. | reverse complement strand
TTTCGCGGGCGGTGAGCCTGTTTATAGACAATGTCACGAACTATAGACGGGGCGGCCGGGGCCTGCGCGTCGCCCGGGGCGGCGGGGGCGGCGTAGGCCGCGGGCCCGCACAGGGCCAGGGCGGCCGCGACCGCCAGCGCGGCGGCGGCACCGGAAATACGTTTCATGGAGCGTCTCATGGAAAATCCCCCTAATCTAGCAACGGTTTCCAAGTCTACTAGATTGGGGGGACGGGAGCCAAGCTGCAATACCCCCAAGGCACCCGTCTATAGTTCGTGACATTGTCTATAAACAGGCTCACCGCCCGCGAAATTAAATTCGACGTAAATCCTTTAAGCACGCGGCAAGCGGAAGAATCGTATAAGGCGGTTTTCTGCTGGCTGTCAGCCGCGGTATCCTCATGGAAACCTAATTGTCGCCGGAATTAAAGTCCCCCGGCGCGGACTCACCTTTTCTCCCCGGCGCGGGCTCGATATCTTCTCGGATATCTAATCGTCTTGGACTTTTACCTGCCCAAGCACAGCACAGCGTTTACGCGCCGCCACACGGAGCAAGGCACAAAAAGTTTTATCTAGAACGCAGGCTTTTAAAGCAACTCAAGTACAAGACAATCGAACTAAACACTTCCGATAAAACACGCCATGGGCATTAATCACATACACAACAGGCCAATAATGCCCCCTCGTATGCTGCGATATAATCAATTTCACCGAACACCAAACCTGCAACCCGAAGGGACCAACGTGTTAACAATTCACTATGGTGATATGGAAAACGTTATCTACAATACGTCGGTTTACTTCAATAACGTCTATTCGCCCCAGTGGTTTCAAGATGTCTTTGCTCAAAGGATCATCAAATCCATCGATAAGGGCACCGTGGTGGGGCCCAACGCAATCGACACTAAGATCCTCGGCATCATCCCTCCTGAGAAGCTCTCGAGCGGCACCAA
This sequence comes from uncultured Collinsella sp., assembly GCA_902489855.1. Lineage (GTDB taxonomy): Bacteria > Actinomycetota > Coriobacteriia > Coriobacteriales > Coriobacteriaceae > Collinsella. The sequence goes on along the minus strand of CABUBS010000020.1, from coordinate 16,063 downwards.
AACACTGCTGCTTATGTACTTCATGCCGCAAAACGTATATAACGCCTCTAACTGTGGTGACAATTGTGCTTACTGGATTTTAAGAATCGCTGCTCAAAAGGATCTAACAATCAATCTCTATCATTTGCTGGATTTTGGAAACGGCAAATTCACGGCGACCATTGCAAACACGGGCGATGTAGTCCACACGATGTTCGACCTTGTCCCCATAGCTGGAAAATGCCTTAGGGAGAATTCCTGATGCGCGGATCATACGGGGTAGTTATTCAAAACAACCGAGTTCAGTTTAAACTGACCATCAATAGAAACCTGACTATCATTCAAGGCAACAGTGCTACAGGCAAAACGACGTTGCTCGATATGGTGGCCGCTCACGAAGAATTGGGAGCACAAAGCGGCGTAACAGTTAGTTGCAAAGTGCCCTGCAAGACAATAACCGGAAAGTATTGGCGCAGAGATCTCCAGGAGATTTCCAACAGCATCGTTTTTATTGATGAAGGCAACGCTTTTGTTCGAACAGAAGAATTTGCCCATGAAGCGAAGCATAGCTCGAACTATTTCGTAATCGTTGCCAGAGAGTCGTTACATCAACTGCCCTATAGCGTTGATGAAATTTACGGTCTAAAGAACACCAACCGGACCACGACGAAGTATCCCGTATATTCTCGTGTCTACACCTCTACATATCGCATTTACGGTGATAGTAAATTTAGAGGTGAGAGGCCAGAGCTTGTCATCGTTGAAGACTCAAATTCGGGCTACGAGTTCTTCAGTTTGCTATGCAAAAAGAGCGACATTCGGTGTATCAGCGCAGGCGGGAAATCAAATATCTGCAACTGCATTATGGACGCACCGGAAAACGAGATCCTTGTAATCGCCGACGGTGCCGCCTTTGGACCTGAAATTGCGGAAGCAACTGCGCTATTGCGCCGAAAGAACATCAAGCTATTCCTGCCGGAATCGTTTGAATGGCTCGTGTTGAATTCGGGATTATTCAACAGCAAACACATTAAGGAGATGCTGCTTAATCCCGCTGAACACATCGAAAGCTCAAGGTTCTTTAGCTGGGAGAAGTTCTTTACCGCAGAACTCGTCGAATGCTCACGAGACACACGTTTTCACTATGACAAGAGCCACTTGAACGAGGAATATTTGAATCCCACCGCCCTTGCGGCTCTTGAGGATACTTTGCCGGATCTTGGCATCACTTCGAACTAGACCGAGAAATACTCGCTCTCGGCAGATAGGTTTGGCCCGAGCCAGGGATCGCCATCAAGGAAGAACTCCGGTCAGCGTTGCATGAACAGTGCTTGCTCGCGCTTCCATCGGCGCAGCTTTTCCTCGTTGGCCTCTTCCCTACCGCGCGAGGTAAACTCGTAGTGGTACAGCTCGGCATAGGGCGTAAAGATGGTGCGGTAGCCCGCCTCCCCCGATATGGCAATCGACGCTGATAGCAGTCTTAAAGAATATGACGTCGCCCTCACTCGACCTAGAACCGTTCGAGAATCTCCTCGGCGTTCTCTCGTAGATAGATATCTAGGTCCGGCACGGCAAACTGCACGTAGCCCCTCTGTGGTGCCTGAATAACCTCTCTTTGTAGCAATTTTGCCCTAATGGAGCTGACCTCATTGGTCTTTTTACCCATGCGCTTAGCAATCTCGGATGATTTGGACTGTTGTTTATCCTCGCACATGGCCAAAAGGTATTTGATATCGTTGAGCCCCAGACCAGAAATCGCGGGCTCGTGAACAACATCGTGAAAACGAGCCTCTGCCAGCGCAATGCCTTCGGTGACGTCGCGCTCGCTCACAATGGCACTTTTGGCACGATGCAAGTTGGCGCGCTGCCAAATGGAATAACCGACCAGTTGCACCAGATAGGCATAGCCCTTAGTGGCCTTAGCGGCTCTCGACAGGAGATTGTCCTCTATGGTCAAGCCAGTCGCGACAAAGCTATCGCCCATAGAGAGCGCTACCTCCACCTGGTTGATAGGCGCCAGATCTTCGGGGAGGGCACGACGCAAGAACGTAAGCGCCTTGCCGTTAATAAGATCCATAACACCGGCGGGTAACCCGGCAAAGGCAAGTGCGATATCTACTTTTTCCCCTATCAAAAGCTGAACCGTAGACGCAATGGCACGCATATCGTCAATCGGAGCGTCCTGAACTTCATCGATGGCAATAAAAAGACCCTTGGATGACTTCGCTGCCGAACTCAGTAACTTTCTAAGGCTCGACTCTTTGGGCGCAACGTCGACTTTCGCGGAAACAAAGCCGGCGTTTACGCCAACCGAAGCATTAGTCTCAAGGGAAGAATCGGCAACCTGATCCCTTAAGTCCAGCAATAAGTTAGGGCCAGCAGAGACAATAGCGGTCTTCCATCCAAGCTCTCGTGCACGATCCCTAAGGTCGCAGAGCAAAACAGTTTTTCCGGAGCCCCTCGGTCCAGCAATGCGCATGAGCCTCGCAGGTGCACCTATTCCCGCATTCAAACTCTCGGTAAACTCAAGGGCGATATCATCACGACCAATTATGCGCGGAGGCTCAGCGCCGGCAGTGGGACGAAACGGATTATGGAATGCTGTGGCGCTCACTTGTTTGCCTTTCTAGGGAATCGATTAACAGCCAATCATCGTTTAAATAATTATCGCAGACTATATCGGATAATATCGAGTTATATAAGCCTGTATAAACTTATCGCGGAAGTATCGAGCTTTCGTAATTTGTCTTAATTAGTAGTCCACCATTGCTTTCTTCCAAGCTCATAGCAAAAGAAAGTTAAGGGCTTCCTAAAAACCATTGCCTTAGACCGAGAAATACTCACTCTCATCGGATAAGTTCGGCCCCAACCACGGATCGCCGTTGAGGAAGAATTCTGGCCAGCGCTGCATGAACAGCGCTTGCTCGCTCTTCCAGCGGCGCAGTTTTTCCTCGTTGGCCTCTTCCCTGCCGCGCGAGGTGAACTCGTAGTGGTACAGCTCGGCATAGGGCGTAAAGATGGTGCGGTAGCCCGCCTCCCACACGCGCAGGCAAAAGTCTGCGTCGTTAAAACCGACGGCGAATTCCTCGTTATAGCCCCCGGCCTGCTCAAATACGTCGCGTCGCACCATCTGGCAGGCGCCCGTTACGGCACTGAAGCTACCGGGGCGCACAGCGCGGGCAAGATAGCCCTCGCGCTTTGCCGAGAAATCCTGGTTGGCATGGGCAAGTGCGCCACGCACACCAACCAAAATGCCGGCATGCTGTACCAAATGATCGGCAAAATAGAGCTTGGCCCCCACCACGCCCGCATCGGGACGCTGCAGATAGCCCATCATCTCTTCGATAAAGTCGGGGCTTATGACCTCGGTATCATTGTTCAGCAACAGAAGGTAATCACCCTTGGCATGCTCCACTCCAAAGTTAATGATCTGGGAGTAATTGAACTCACCCGGCCAGTACGCAACGCGCGCGATGCCCTTGCCTTCGGATGCTGCAGCTACGCGCTCTGGCAGGGTTTCGTAATACGCAAACGTCTCCGGGGCTTCGCTGTTGTTCTCCACCAAGACGATCTCGTAGTTGGCATACGTGGCCTTCTGGGCGATCGACATCACGCAGGCGTCGAGCGTCTCAACATGGTCCTTGGTGGGAATCACAATGCTCACCAGCGGCGCGGGCTCTGGCAGCGCATAGCGCATACGGTAGACAAACGGCGTCTCGGATTCCTCGACCGTTCCTCGAACGCCAAGCGAGTCGAAGTGGCGCTGCAGAGCCAGGCGTCCGGCCTCGATGGCATACGGCTTGCTATCGGCAGAGCCATCGGCGGTCGATCCCGGATGAACGCGCCAGTGATACAGCACGTGCGCAACGTGCTCAAAGCGCGCGCCCGCCGCAAGGCAGCGGAGCGTCAGGTCGTAATCCTGGGCACCCGCGACATCTTCCGGCGACATGCCTATGCGATCGACGAGCGCCTTCTCCACCATTAGAAAATGCGTAACGCAGTTATGACTATAGAGCAGGTCGACGTTGAGTTTGGTCTTAAAGACCGGCTGGCCCCACTCCCCCGTTTTCTGGAACATGTCCTCGTCGCAAAATAGGACCTGAGGGCGCTCGCCCTCGGCCGCCTTATTCAGCGCGGAAACATACTGGAATAACGCGTCCGGTTCCAGGATGTCATCGTGGTCCAAGAATGCGATGTAGTCGCCCGTCGCTTGCTGTATACCGGCGTTAGTGTTGACCACGATGCCGCCGTTACCGGGCAGCTCGATGCGACGGACGCGCCCGTCGTGAGCGGCAGCCGCAAGATTGCCCACCGCATCCCATTCGGGCGAGGCGTCCATCAGCAGCAATTCCCAGTTGTCATAGCTCTGGGCAAGCACCGAATCCAGCAACTCACGCAGGTAAACCCGATCGGTCTTATAGCACGGCACCACAATGCTCAAGAGCGGCCTGTAGGCGAATGCCGCCGCGGCGACGCGCTGACACGCCAAGTCGCCCGGCTTTGCGCGATGCTGCTCAAACCAACGGCGATAGGCAGCATCGTCCGCGCGTGCATCCTTCATGCGGTTCCAGCTGTCGTCGACCATACCGTTGTACAGGCGGCCATCCATGGCGCAAAAACCGCTCTGAATCTGGCCCGCGGGATCAGTTGCAATCGCAACAAAGTCTCGAATGTCCTCGGGCATCTCCACGCTCAGATACGTTATATTGACGCAGCATCCGTTCTGCTGAGGAACGTCGACCTGCGACTCGAACATATGAACCGTGGCATCGATGACATTCATATGCGTATCGAGTATCTCAAGCTGGGGCGTGCACTGGGAGTCTCCCGACCATGTGACCTCGTAGCGCCACACAGCACCCGAATCGGCCGGAAGATAACGGACGGCATCGATCTCGTAGCGGCCGCAGCGCTCGCCGCGCTGCGCATCGCGGATAAGCGCACACAGCACAGGCTTTGCCTTGTAGTTGATCTTGGATTCCAGCTTAGCCATACGGCTATCGAGGCGAATGGATCCAAGCTTTTGGCCACTGGATGCAAAGTCAATGTCAATCGACGAGCCATCCAAAAACGGAAGCACCAAGACGGCAAGCTCGCGCTCGTAGTCGGCAACCGAAGGACAGATTGCCAGCACGCGGCCATGATCGACCGGGAGTGCCAGCGATGGCACACAAGAACCGCTCGTCGTCGCACGGGCAAAGGACTGAGAACCTCCCTGCTCAATGAGCGCGGCGACATCCTGACCGGCAAAACGAAGCAAAACGAACAGGCGACCCTGACTGCGGCAAAGCGCCAAACGCTTGATACTCATCTACACTTCTCGCTTTCCCAGGGCATTCGCGGCCATGCGCTTGCACGCGCCCAGGCGCCCAAACCTCAAGATGTCGTAATCGAACATGAGCTTTTTGCATGCACGGGCATTGGGGGCCTTGCCGGTAAGCGCCGCGCGCACCATGGCAGCAACAGAAGGTGCACATTGTGCGAGCGCGGCATCGTCACCCACGGTAGAACCGGCAAGCGACGTGGCAACGGCAGCGAACACCTTGCTGCAATTCGCGCCCAGCAACCTGAGCGCGTCATACAGCACCAGATCGCATAGAAAATACGCCAGATCCTCGGCATGCTGTGTATCGAGACCGTCGCGCTGCCAATCAGTCAGCACTGCGGAGTAAATCTTCACATGTTCCAGCAGGCGCGTCTCGTCGTCGTAGCGCATGGTGTCCATGAGCGAGCCCTTGCGCGCCACGCGATAGTCGTACAGCTTGTTCGAGATAAGCGCGGTCTTGTGCGAACGACCGTACACGGCAAAGTCGAAGACCTGGTCCTCGCCATACTTGACGGTTTCGTCGAACAAAATCCCGTTGTTGAGCAAAAACTCGCGCTTGCAGGCGGTGCGCCACGCAAAGGGACGAGACGCTTCCTTAAACAGCAGGTCAGAGCTATAGCCCTCAAACGACACATCGCGCGGGCTCAGCACATAGTTAAGCCACGGATACCCCGCCTCCAGCGGATACGGGTTGGCGCCAAAGGTCAAAACGTCGCAGTCTTCACGCTCAAAGGCACCGACGATCACACGGCACGCGTCGGGCGTAAAGCGGTCGTCGGAATCCAAAAACGCGACGATGGGCGCCGTGGACGCAGCGATGCCCGCATTGCGCGCACTCGACAGGCCGCCGTTCTCCTTATCGACCAGCGTAAAACGCGCGTCCTTTTCGCAGTAGGCAACCGCGATGTCGCGCGAGCCATCCGGCGAGCCATCGTTGACCAGCACGCCCTCCCAATCGGGCATATCCTGCGCAAGCAGGGAGTCCAGGCACCATGCCAGGCACTCCTCCACCTTATAGATGGGGACGACAACGGAAATCTTAGGGGTAGCCATGGTCATGCGCTCCTACTGTGCCGACGGCACGTCGTCGGGATGCGGGTTATCGCCGTAGGTGCGCTGATACGTCAGCACGCGCCAGACCAGCGGCAGGCCGCCGATCTTAAAGTAGTGCTTAAACGTATTGAGCTTGCCCGGCTTCTTAAAGTCAAAACGCGAATCAATGTAAGCACGGGGCGACTTGACCATCAGGCGCAAGTCGGTCTCGCCGCGCGGGTCGAACAGCGACAGGTCAAAGCGACCGGCATCCCAATCGGCCTTGAGCTCGGGCGAGGCCTTTTCCCAAAACTGCTCACGCAGCTCGTCGACCAGGCGCTCGTCATTCCAGCGATACGTATCGACCTTCATGCGCATTAAAATACCTTGGAGCTGAGCCTTGAGCTCAGGTCGCTCATCCAAAAAGCGCTGCATCTCAGCGTATTCGTCACACACGCAAAACACCTTGTTGGGCGAATTAACGGAGCTCTTCTCGTTATCCTGGCGATAGCAAAGGATTGGGTCCGCAATAAAGGCAGCCCGCTGAGCGCACGCCCAAACTTTGAAGTTAAAACCCGCATCCTGATATGAGGCGCCCGGCGTAGGGAGGAAGCGAATCTGGTTGGCGTTGAGAAACTCACGTCGATAGATGGCCGACCAAATGGAAGGCTTACGGTAAAAGATGCCCGGGCGGTCGACGGGGCGATACGCCGCACCCGTCATATACTCGTCGATAATCCCAAACAGTTCGCGGCGCTCCGTTGGCGTGGACCAATACAGGTAGAAATCGCCTTTGACCACATCGGCGTGCTCGGCATCTGCCCTGGCAACCAGTTTTTGAAGCGAGTCCTCAAACATAAAGTCATCGGACTCCAAGATGCCCACGTACTCACCGCGGGCCATCTCCAAACCGCGGTTCATCGAGTAGCCGTAGCCGCTGTTGGCTTTGTCGATCAACTTCACACGGGGGTCGCGCTCCATGTATTCGCGGATGATATCCGGCGAACTGTCGGTGGATCCGTCGTTGATGCAAATGATCTCGATGTCCTTGAGCGTCTGCGCCACGGCGGAATCGAGGCACTCGCGCAAGTAGCGCTCCACATTGCAAATGGGGACAAGCAGCGAAACTTTAGGGGTATCAGAGTTCTGCAAGAGAACCTCCTGTTGAGTAGCGTGTAACAGCGTCATTTTAGCAGCCGAATTGTGGCGAGCGGCAGCACCTGGAATTAGAGAAAGCGCTCCAGGCAGGCTTTGGGACCGCGGGTCGAAAGATAGAACAGCGTGGCATCCGCCATAGAGACGCCCAAGGTCGCCGCAACGAGCTTATGGGCAACGCGGCGAACGGCGCGCTTAGCAGGCGCATCCGCCCACTCCGTTCCCAAAAACGTCGTGAAAGCCCTGTTGACGCGGCCGGCAACGCGGTGAAAGTCATTCGCATCCAGACGTGCCAGATCAAACACGACAAGGTCCAAGAACCAGGTGACCAGCTCGCCGGGGCACAGATCCAAAAGACCATAGACCGCCCAATCCTCCAAGACATCCTCGAGCATCATCATGTGGGCGTCGAGCTTTTTGGCGCGGGCCTCGGCACTGTTGAACTCGTGCGTTGCCGATTCGCTCTCCATCACGTAGTGGTAGAACTCGTCCGGCATGACGACAGTTTTGTTGGCAAGTGCATAGGCTGCGAACTGGAATACGACGTCCTCGCCCAAAGCCAAACCGGGAGCAAAGCGAATACCTTCGCGATTGAGCAGCTCGCGCGAAAAGGCCGCACGGCAGGCATACGGCTGTGCATTTGCGTGGAACAGCAGCTGAGGATCGCGAGCGCCAAAGGAGCCCGCTTCGGGGCTCATGAGCTGCTGGACGCGCTTGGGAGCGGCATCGGCGGGCTCACAGACGCCACCAAAAACGGCGACCTCGGCATCCGACGACTCCATAGCCTGCAGCACGCGCTCGACCGTCTGGGCGTCGATGTAATCGTCGGCGTCTACAAAAAAGACGACCTCGCCCTCGGCGGCATCGATGCCGGCGTTTCGAGCGCACGAGACGCCGGCGTTTTCCTGATCAATCACCAGTACGCGATCGTCGGCTTGCGCAACCTGGCGCAACACGTTCAACGAATCGTCAGTTGAACCGTCGTTGACGCAGACAACCTGAATCGAGCGCTCGGACTGCGCCAAGAGCGAGTCGAGGCATCGCTGAATCGAGCGTGCCGAGTTGTATACGGGAACGACAATGGTCGCTTTGGGGGTCGAAGCCTCTCCCATGTCGACCTACCCCCTCAACGATTCGACGAGGAAGGCGGCGACCACGCCGGGGCCTCCAACCGATGCGTAGTATTTGGCGCGCCCCAGGGCGCCGTCCGTCGCAAAGCTCGGATGCTCGTCAACCCAGCCCTCAGGATCCTTGAGGATGGCGGCAAGATTCGCACGCTTCCACGGCTTAAGATCGTCCAGCGAAAAGTCCCCCGCGTCCAAGGCGGCCTGGAACTCCTTGGTCATCTGGACCAGGAACTCCTTATAGAACTCGGGCGCCAAACGCACGTAGTTCCACATGTACGAATCGTACTTAATGACCTGATTGAACTTGAGCATGCGCGCGACGTCATCGCTTGCGTGATTGCGGGCGTAATCCTCGCGAATCCAACGCTCGATCTCGGCGTATTCGGCATTGACGCAAAAGACCTTGGCCGAAGAATTGACCGAGGAGTTCTCGTTGTCCTGGCGATACGAAAGCACGGCATCGTGCAGGTAGACGGCCTTGTCGGCGCACGCGATTACCTTAAAGGCAAACGACGTGTCCTGGAAAGAGGCACCCGGGGTCGGCAAGAACTTGATGCCGTTGCGCTCAAGAAAAGCGCGACGGTACACGGCCGACCAAATCGAGGGCTTTTGCTTAAAGAACTGTGTCGTATCGCTTGGGTGCACCGGTTTGCCGCAGTCCTTGGGCTTAAACATCTCGTGCAGCGAGCGGCGCTCCTCGGGCTTGGACCAGTAGAAGTCAAAGTTCGCCTTCGCAAAATCGGCGTTACAGCCCTCGGCCGCCGACACAAGCTTCTCCAGCGCGTCGGGCGCCATAAAGTCATCGGACTCCAGGATGCCCACGTACTCGCCGCAGGCCATCTCCAGACCGCGGTTCATCGAGTCGCCGTAGCCGCTGTTGGCCTTGTCGATCATCTTGACGCGCCCATCGCGCTCCATATACTCGCGGATAATCGCCGGCGAGTTGTCGGTCGACCCGTCGTTAATGCAGATGATCTCAATATCCTTGAGCGTCTGCGCCAGGGCGGAATCAAGACACTCGCGCAGGTAGCGCTGAACATTGTAAATGGGAATAAGCAGCGACAGAACAGGGCTGCCAGAGGCGTTAGTAGACAAATGTGCTCCTTAGGAAATACCTGTCGTTTCATGGTATCAAAGGGCCAGCGCGCCAGCGGGCGTTTATATAATCTATGGAGCTCGCAGAGGCAAACCGATAAGAAAGGACGTCATGCAGCCCAAAGCCGCACGCAACATACCCATCGAAGCACTGCGTTTGGTTGCGGTCGCCGGCATCGCGGTGTTCCACACCTTTCAGTGGACCTTCCAAGCCGCCTGCGTCGGCGCCGTAGAATATGCCCCACTTGCGATGTCCCCCTATTCCGGCGTGCTCGGTTTTATTAACTTGCTGGGCTGCTGGGCCAACGAGGTCTTCTTTATGATCTCGGGCTATTTTCTCATCGCTTCGGCCGCGCGTGCTTGGGACGGTGGAGCAACGTGGAAGTCGCAAATGCAACGGACGGCGCAGCGCCTTGGCAAGGTCATCTTGCCTACTGCGTTTTATTGCCTCATGGCGCTCGCGTGGTCCACGGTCGTCTCACCCATTCCCGATGTCTCCCTGCACGCGCACTATTGGTACACGCTGGGGCTTGAGTTTATCTGAGTCTATGCCGCCACGGTCTTCATGGCGCCGCTGTTTGGCCTGGCCAAGAGTCGACTCTCTAAGAGGAGCTACACGGCAGCGGTCATCGTCGTTGGAATCCTCGCACTTGTTGTTAACGGGTATTTAGCCGCCATGAGTGCGACAAGCGCCGGCGAGTTTTCTTGGCTCCAGAAGTCCATGAGCGCTACCACGTACGTAGTCGCATTTTTGATCGGCGGGCTGCTCCGCGACATTACCGATGTCATGGATTCGGACAGGGCGGGCGCCTTAGGCATGCGGTCGCTCGCAGCGGTTTTGGTGCTCACCACCATCCTGGAAGGCGAACTCTCCTTCACCGGCAACCTCACAGCAATGGCAGCCCTCTCCTACAAATCGACCTCGTTGATCTCGTTTGTCCTCGCTGCCACCTCCCTGCTCTTTGCGGCTACCCGACGCAGCGCCTCGGACAATCCACGAGCCGCAGGCGTCATCGTCACCCTTTCGACCGCCACGCTCGGTTTCTATGTGATGCAGTCGCTCACCAGTAGCCTGTGGCGTCCCGTCTTCAATACGTTGCTCGCAAACATACTGGTCAGCCAAAACAGCCCGGCAGTTATATGTATCGTCACGGGTACCGTCATTAGCATCGTCTTTGCCCTGACGCTTCTCACCATCGACGCAGCTAGAAGCCTTATCGCTCGCAAGCCCAAGCGGCAATAGACACGCTGCCGTCAGACGCTAAAGCCGCTACAGCCGTGACAGGTTCCTGCGTTTTATTCAAAGCTTGCCGTCAAGGTGCGCCGAGCCTTTACAATAGGACAGTCCCAAGGACGTATTCGATAGCTTCCGCGCAGCACTCGCCCGCCGCGCGTGAAAGGATATATTGCCCCATGCCTTCAACCCTTCCCGCTCCCATCGATAAGCTCGCCATTGTCGTCGTTACGTACAAGCGCCAGGAACTCCTGGCCAACTTGTTCGACTCCATGACCGGGCTCACGGCAACGCCCTGGCGCATCGTGATTGTCGATAACGAGAATTCGCGCGAGACCGAGGCCATGTGCACCGCATTCAACGAGCGCCTGGCTAACCTGTGGGGCATCGACACCGAGCAGCCTGACGCGCAGGGCGGCACCGACCGTGTCATCTACGCACCACAGCTCGAAAACGGCGGCGGTGCGGGCGGCTTCTCCGCTGGCACTAAATGCGCCTACGATCTGGGGGCCCAGTGGTTCTGGGTGATGGACGACGACGTGCTCGTCATCCCCGAAGGCATCGAGCGTCTTGCCAAGTGGACCGACCGCTACGATGTCATCCAGGGTTCGCGCCTAGACTTTGACGGCGGCGCCTTCTTTTGGCAATACCAACTCATCCTTTCGCTCGGCATTCCCAACCCTGTCGCCAAGTGGGACTTGGGACCCGAGGGCTACCGCGCCATGAACCAACTGTGCTTTGAGGGCGGTATGTTCTCGCGCCGCGTGGTCGACAAGATTGGCCTGCCCGACGCGCGCTTCTTTATCTACGGCGACGATGCCTGCTACGGCTACGTGGCCAGCCAGCACTTCCCCGCCGCCGTGGTCGCCGACGTGGTGCTCAAGCGCGCCCGCGCCGTCTCCAACTGGGACATCGCCGGCAAACGACAGCTCAACTCCACGAGCGACACCAACCGCTACTACATCATGCGCAACCGCGGTTATCTGGCACGCTACATGCAGATCTACGGCGACTACCACCCCGTGCTGTTCCGTCTGGGCAATGCCGCGACCTTCTGCAAGGAGTTCATTCGTCTGGCAGCAGTCGACAAATGCTTTAAGACCGGTATTCCGGCGCTGCGCCGTGGCATGAAGGACGCCCGCAAGATCGTTAAGGACCCCAACTGGAAGCCCATGCCGCCCCTGAAGGACGCCGAGTAGTAAAGGGCTTTCGCCCGCCGCTACAGTCGTTGACACACCACGGACACACGCTGACCGTCAAAACCAAAGCCCCAACGCATGCGCCCGACGGCGGGGCGTGGCAGGCGAATATCATCGATGCCGTTGCGCTCGATTTCGAGCAGCGCCTGAACCGCTAACAGTTCTAGGCCCAGGGCATCGACGCCAGGGTCGTACATCATGTTGATCGTTATCAGCGGGCGCTCGTCGAGTATGCCGAGCGTGTCGGCCACGTCAAACACCCGACCGGTGGGAATCACCTGGATATCCCAGCGATCCGAAACGCCACTTCGCTTGGAGCTGGGATTGCAATAGCCGGGCAGTCCAAAGCAGAGCCCCTGCAGCGCCAGATGATAGGCTGTCGGCATATCTGATTGGCCCACATCGATGCCCAGATCGCCGATAGCACAGCTCAAAGCTTGCTTTACAGCGTCCTCGTCTCCTCGACACAGCCCGTCATGGAACGAGTCGATAACTCCAACGTCCTCAACGGCGCACTCAAACCATTCCAGAATTACAAGACGGAGCGCCTGACGTACTTCGTTGTTAGGCAGACGCAGGGAACGAAGGCGCACGCCGTCCTCCGAATGCCCCGTCATGTCCGTGGTAAGGAATCCAGACAGATACAGCGCAGTCCAGATATCTTCGGGCTTGGCGGCATCGGCCTCCTCGGCATGCACATGCACCGACGCCTCAATAAACCCATGCGGCTCAAGCAAATCGAACAATGCGGACAGGCGCATGAGATTCCAGTCACCGACGTATGCGCTCAGACGATCGGCGCAACCATACAGATCTGTTCGAACGGGCGCGACGCAACCGCGATGTGCGTAGTCCACCACACGCTCCGGGATCGAACAATAAAAACCACCAAACAGATAACCCTCGAGCCACTCACGCGCGTCATCCAGACAGCCGTTGCGACCGATGCGATCCAACAGTACCTGGACTTCGTCGTCCGAAAAACCGAACCATCGATCACACCAACTCGACAGCGGCGTCGCCGACCGATAGGAAACCCCACATTGGGACAACGCAAACTCGGCAGGACCGGGGCGCTCGCCCATAAGGCACGTCAATCGCAACAAATCGCCGGCGTCGGCAATGGTGTCGAACAACATCCGGCTGAGCGACTCTAGGAAATCCATGCTACCGTCGTCCTTAGCGTCCAAACGCTTTGGACATACCGCGTCGTAGTCGTCTATCAGAAGAACAACCTGCTCATCGCAAGCTGTCTGGAGCAGCTTAATAAGCACGCCTAGCGCCGCATCGATCTCTCTATCGCTGGCCACCCCACGCGCCGCCCTCTCGATAAGACGAACCTCACGTCTTGACAGATCAGGCGCGGCAAGCAGCGGCAGCAATCGGGCGCACTCGTGCGCGACGGCGCTGCGAATAGCCGCCGCAGCATCAGCGTCGCGCCTCACAGCGACAGCTGAAAAGTCGAGCATGATGACCGGATAACACGCGTACTCATCACGATAGCGACCGCCGCCCGCCTGCCAAATCTGGGTGCCGACGAACGGGCTTCGATCCGGCCGCCGGTGATCAGGTCGTTCCAAATAGCATTTGAGCATCGACAAGTTCATGCTCTTGCCAAAACCCTTGGGTCGGCAGCAAAACGCGACGGATGCCTCACAATCCAACATATCGGCAATAAACATGGTCTTATCGACGAGTAAATACCGATTGATTGCATCGGAAAAGTCGTGAACATCAACCGGTAGAGCTGCGTTATCCGCATGATTGAGCAACCGCGCACCAAACGCATGAGTAAAACCACAATTCACCTGTTCAGACACCGTAAGCTCTCCCTCTAACGCAGCACGATGCCTATTGTAACGAGCAGGCGGAGCGCAACAATATCGACCTGCAAAGGTTTCGGGCAACGGTAGCAACTGACGCCCCGAGGGGGCATAACAAATCGTTGCACAACAAAAACGAGGCCCGATGCCGCCGCACCGGACCCCGTCCTTAACTCTTATAGAAAACGATCTGAAAGATTACTCCTCCGAGCCATCCTCCCCAGAATTCTTCTTCTGCTGATCGAGCTTATGCTTACCGCTCACGATGGACGTAGCGCCCAGCGTAGCCAAGCTCGCACTGGCAAGGCTCGCCATCACGATCAAGTCGCCCGTCTTGGGCATGTTGCCGCCCGAGGACTTGGTAGCTGTAGTCGTCGTGGTCGTGGTGGTCACCGTTTTGGAGTCATTTTGCTCCTGGACCTGGTTGCCAGCACCGCTCTTGTCGTCGTCTTCGGGCTGTTTCTTTTCGCCCTCGGTCTTGCTCTCGTCCTTTTTCTGAGCGGACTTGTCGTCCTTCTCCTCAGAGCTAGAACCCTTATCGGATTCGGTCTTCTCGGAAGCCTTGTCCTTGAAGTCGCCCTTTGAGGCTTCGGTCTTTTCCTTGGAAACCTGATCAGAGTTGTCCTTGTTCTGGGTCGAGCCGTTATTGACACCAGCCATCAGCGAAGAGCCCAGCGTAGAACCAAGCTGCACGGAGAAAGAAGGCTTCTTGTCCGGCGAAGCAACGGGAGCGTCCGGCGCCTTATTCGAGTCGTCCTTGGAAGCATCGGAATCAGAAGCAGCGCCAGTGTTAGAGTCATTGCTAGAACCAGTATCGGCGGAAGAATCGCTCGAGCCAGTGGAAGAGTCAGAGGAACCAGCGTCGGTCGAACCAGAGGCGGCGCTGCCCGTATTGCCGGCAGAGCTTGAAGACGAATCGCCCGCAGCAGAGCCGTTCGAATCGGAGCCGTTCGAGGTGGAACCGTCGTTGATAGTGCCACCAGCAGAGCCATTACCGTCAGCATCGGTCGAGGGCGCATCCATCCTGTCATCGTTGGCATCGTCACTCGAGCCGTCATTCGAATCAGGCGTCGGCGAGGGCGCCGGCGTGGGCTCGGGCTGCACGGGCGTCGCAGCGGCAGCCTCGTCCTCAGCGATATAAACCAAGCAGTCCTTTAGCTCGTTGCGGTAGCGGTTCTTCCAGCCCTCATGATACTGGGGCTGACTCGAAAACTTAGTGGCGACATTGTTGACCACGCTATTGGAGAGCGCCGTCACAAACTCGCGGTCGGACATATCGTTGGAAAGATTCGCCCAGCGGAAAAAGTCCCTGCAGCCACCGGTGCCGCACATGTTGGTGATGCTCCACACCATGCCCTTGACGCAATCGGCGCGACCCGAAATATCAATACCCAGGCCGCTCTTGAGCCACGCCTCGGTCACCGCATAGTACGAGTTGTACGCATAGGCATCCTGCAGAGCCGAAAACTCAGCAGGGTCGGTGTTATAAGCGCCCTGGAAGGCCTCCTGCGCAATACGGCCCAACTCGGTGAGCTGGCCGTTCTCGTACATGGCATTGCTCGCGCTGGAAATTTCGCCGCAGCGATCAATCGCATCCTTGAGCATGCTGTATTTTTCGGGGTTGTAGTTGTAGGCCTGCTTCATAAACGGAATGAGCGACCAACGACGGTCGAACTGGTAATAACCCAGCGCGTTATAGCCGTCACCGTACGAAAAGCCCTGGTTGTAGTTGCCATGGCTCTCGTACTTGGTAAAGTACTTCATCTCGGGAGTCACGTTGACAAACGAAACGCCCTGGACCGACCTCAGCACGCCCGAGAAGGACTGCTGGGTGTAGAGACCCTTATCGATATCGGTGGCATCCGAGGCAACGCCCGGCGTGGGCTCCTCGGCAGCGGCGGGTGCCGGCGCGGAAATGGCGCCAAACGAAAGCGCCAGCGTCAGGCCCGCGACAATAGCAGAATGCTTGGGCTGCATAATATCCTCCCTGCATTGGTGTAGCTAAAGTGCAGTTTGCAAAGATAAGAATAAGTATTGCACCTTGAATATCAACTTCATCCGAACACCTCCCATATTCATCCGTACATGTACGG